>NZ_JAKJEW010000080.1:0-1722 GCF_022705245.1 Candidatus Skiveiella danica
ATCGTCAGCACGGCGGCCCGCTCGAAGGGCGACGGGTAAAAGGCGCCGGCGGCATGCGATTCGTGATGCTGTGCGAAGTGGATGCGGTTGCGGGCTTCGTAGCCGGCTGCTGCCAGGGCCCGCTCGATCTCCAGCGGGATCCAGAGTTTCTGCCTCAACCAGACTGGCATCGCTGCGCTGAACGCCCGGAAGCCGCGCGGTGCCACTGCGAATGCGGTGCGCAGGATGCGCTCAAACTTCAGCAGTGGCTTTTCGTAATAGACGATCGCGTCGGGGCCGCCCCCAGCCCTCGCGAGGCAGTACTCGACGGCGCGCGTAGGAAACGAGGCGTCGTGCTTCACTCGGGTGAAGCGCTCTTCCTGTGCGGCTGCCACGATCACACCGTCTTCGACGACGGCGGCCGCCGAATCGTGATAAAAGGCGCTGATCCCGAGCACGCGCATCGTCAGAACTGGCGCCTCCAGTGTTCGGAGCCAGCCGGTGTGGGCGGGAGCGTTTCCCAGTAGCTATCTCCGTCAGAAGCTTTGCGCCGGCGCAGCGGATCGCGTCCGAGCAAAACCAGCAGTCCCCGGATTGGCACGAAGCAGGTCAGGAAAAGCGCTCCGAGGAGCGCGTAGCTCACGGCGATTGACACCGCATGGGCGACCCAATCGAGGGTGCGTTGCACAGGGGCCCAGATCCGTGGGAAGAACCACGCGCAGAGGGACCCCGTGCTTGCGATGGCGCTTCCCGCCAGCAGCCAAGGGTGGCGCCAATAGATCCACGCGGCGAGTGTGCAGGCTGCGGCGACGGCGGGGGCTGCCACGGAGATCCATCGGCAGGGAGCTTGCTTTGGGGGGCGCATGGCTGGGGTCGCGCGAGTAAGGATGGAATATCTGTGTGAGTCGAGAGGAGCCTCGTGCTCGGGCCTCATAAGCAAGAGAGGAGGGCGCCTGGGCACCCTCCTCTCGATCCATTTGTTACACTAGAACCTGATTGGGCCGCTTAGAAATCCAAGCCGTAGGTGAGGCTCCACCGCATCTTGGTGGGGACTTCGTGGCGGGCGGTCGCATAGCTGGCGCCCGACGTCCTGTACCAGCCGACAAACTCCTCCTGCTTGGTGAGGTTTTTCACGTTGAGCTGGATGCTGTGCTGCAGGTCGAACGCCTTGAACTTATAGTTCGCGAAGAACTCGGCGTAGAAGGTGCTCGGATTATAGCGCGCAGTATTGCCCGGTGCGGAGTAATCCTGGAGTGCCTTGCCGGCGTACTGCATACCGACGCCCAGCGACAGGCCTTTGACCGGACCGTCGGTGAAGGAGTATTTGGTCAACATCGCCACCTGATCCTTGATGTGGCCGGTGGTGGACTGGCCGATCGTCGCCAGGTTGACGGACTTCGTCACCTTCTGGGTGTTGTGAGCATAGCTGAGCATGACCTGCCAGTTGGCGGTCGGCTGGATGATCAAGTCCGCTTCGATGCCTTTGGACTCCTGTTCGCCACCAGCGACGAGGTCGCCTTGCGAGTTCTGGCGGTCGCGGAGATCGGCATAAGCGGCGGCGCGTTCGTCGGGCGTGGCATCGGCCCATGCAACGGTGCCGTGCGCGGTCGAGATGCTGCTCACCGGTGCATTGCCTGCGGCGACGGCGGCATCCCAAGCCCGCTTGGCGCGGTTTGTCGCGGACGGATCGCGCTGTGAGCCACCTTCCTGGCTGATCTCGTAGTAGCTGATCGTGCCGCTGAC
>NZ_JAKJEW010000081.1:0-1438 GCF_022705245.1 Candidatus Skiveiella danica
GCCCCGGCCGCTTGACCCTGTTCCCCGGTCCGTTCGCTTTCCGCGACCGTCGCCGAACCGTTTCCGGCCTTTGCTTTCGCCGCTTCAGCATCCCGGCGCTGCTGTTCGGCTGCCACGTCGGGCTTCACTACAATCGAGCCGCCCTCGCTCTGAACAGCGGCAGAGCCGCCGCCCACGAGACCTAAATAGCGGCCGTCGGCGTCCTTGGACTGTGCGTAGGCGAACGTTTCAGACTGCCAGGTCAGGAGCGTAATCCCTTCCCGGATGGCGGCGATCAGCACGTCCGAGTCGCGAAGACGGGGAAGGTACAGATACGTCGCGAAGTCTTCGACAAGCTGCTTCACCAGCACGTCATTCCCGCGCCAGAGGGGTACCCGATCCAGTTCAAGGCGCAGCCGAACTCCACCCATCTGGACGAGGAGCATCTCCTCACTCTTGAGCTTTTTGGAAGCGCGAAGCGCCAGCGAATCTGACCCTTGCAAGCGAGTTTCCGTCCACTCAGGCGATCCCTTGGGGTCTGGCTGGTTCGGGACGAGCAGCCACTGATATGCCTCGGGAATGCGGACGTTCACCGTGTCGTCGGCGTTCTTGCGTTTCGTGTCGGCCTGTTTGGATTGGAACGGATCGAGGTTGAGCTGCTCCCGCTCATCCCAAATGGACTTCCAAGCAAGAAACTGGCGAATCGCAGTCTGTAAGTCCTTGAGTCGACTTGCGTCTCCGGCCAAAAACACCAGGGTGTTCTTGTACGACCGGGGGCTGCTGCCGCGACTGTCCAAGATAGCCTGCGCCTCTTTCCGCGCGGCGCTGTCCGCCTGGCCTTTGCTGTGCGGATGCTCCGGACCGAGGACCACCAGCCGCGCCTCGTGCTCGTCCAGGATGTCGCTGCTGCTCAGACAGACATGCACGCGGTGGAAATCGCCACGGCTGCGCGCCTCGTCCCTGAGCCGGCGTACGATCTCGTCCATGACATCGTGTTCGTGGAGCTGGTTCGCACGATCCTCCGCAAGACGCGTGACCGTGGGCTGGGTCGAGTACCAATAGCGGCTGCCGTCCACATACAAATAGGTCGCCCGGTCCGTAAGTCTGCGGATGGCGTCGCCGAAGGTCGCCACGGTTTCGCCGGGCTGAACGCATCCCAACTTCACCTGGCGGTCGTCGATACCCCGGTTGGCGGCCCGTTGGGTCGGGGCCGATCCGACATAGATGGTACGCGCCACGCGGCGGCAAGCGGAGTAGCGCCCCAAGTTCGGCGCATCCCGATCGAGCCTGAGCGGCAGGGAATGCTCCCCGTCCACATCCTTGGCGATGACAGGGGTCCACTGGTCGTCAAGGTACCGGGTCAACTCGAACTGAACCGCCGGGTCGTCGATGGGGATGGTGGCGGGCATGATCAGCAGGTTGCCGTCCTGTCTTTCCCATAGGGAATGGATCACCGCCG
>NZ_JAKJEW010000082.1:0-1365 GCF_022705245.1 Candidatus Skiveiella danica
GGTTCTCTTCCGTTTCGGGTGGCGCGCAACAGCTGGCAATAATGTGTTGACAAACAAACGTCACGCAGGAGAGCCGCATGCAAGAGGCCTTGTTTTGCCAGGCGCTGGGACTGACATCGCCGTGGGCGGTAGAGCGCGTGGCGCTGGATGTTGAGCGCAGTCGAATCGACCTGTACGTCGTCTGGCAAGCCAGGAGCGCGCCGTGCCCGGCCTGTGGCGCAATCGATCAGAAACTGCACGACCACCGCCAACGCAGCTGGCGCCATCTGGACTTCTTTCAGTTCGAAGCCCACGTGCACTGCCAGCTGCCGCGCGTGGCCTGTAGCGGCTGCGGCGCCATCACCCAACTCAAGGTGCCCTGGGCGCGCGAGGGCAGCCGCTTCACGCTGTTGTTTGAGGCGCTGGGCCTGACGCTGGCGCGCGAGATGCCCGTGGCCGCCTGCGCACGCATCCTTCGCTGCGCGGACAACGCCCTGTGGCGCCAGATCGATGCCCACGTCCAGCGGGCCCGGGCGCAAGAAAGCTACGCCCGGGTTATCGTCATCGGCATCGACGAGACCAGCTGCGCCAAAGGCCAGCACTACATCACGCTGGTGCACGACCTGGAGCAGGCGCGGCTGATCTATGCCACACCCGGCAAAGACGCCAGCACGGTCAAGCGCTTTGTGGGGGACTTCAAGACCCACAAGGGCAAGCCCGAGGCCATCGAAGTGGTGTGCATGGACATGTCCAAGGCCTTCATCGCCGGCACGGCCGAGCACTTGCCGGCGGCAGCCGTGGCCTTTGACGGATTTCATGTGGTGCAGTTGGCCAATCGGGCGGTGGATGCCGTGCGCCGTGAGGAAGCCAGGGGCGAGCACTGGTTGAAGAAGACCCGCTGGTGCTGGCTCAAGGACAAGGGCCGATGGACGCCCAAGGAGCGTGACAAGATGGATTGGCTGCCCCACACCCGGCTGAAGACAGCGCGGGCGTGGCGGCTGAAGGAGGCGCTGCGCGACATCTACAAGGTACGAACCGATGCGATCGCATGCACGCTGTCGCTCAAGCGGTGGTTGCACTGGGCCCAGCGCAGTCGCTTGGCGCCTTTCAAGGAGTTGGCCAGGACCATCAGGCAGCACTGGTCCGGCATCGTCAAGGCGTTTGACGCCGCAGGCTTGCACACGGGCTATGTGGAGGCGGTCAACTCGTTGTTGCAAGCGGCCAAAGCCAAGGCGCGTGGCTACGGCACCACCGATCACTTCATCGCTATGGCCTTCCTGATTGCAGGCAAGCTCAAGCACTTGCCCCTCAATCCGCTTCAGAAAGCACGCCCTCTCGCCTGACCTCCATCAGAATGTTGCGTGCCACCCGAAACAGAAGAGAACC
>NZ_JAKJEW010000083.1:0-1304 GCF_022705245.1 Candidatus Skiveiella danica
AAAAAAGGCCCGAATCACGGGCCTTTTTCGTGCCGGTACCGCCATGAAAAAGGCCCGTGATTCGGGCCTTTTTTTGTGGTGCCTCTCATGCGGAAAATGCGTTCAAAACCCCTCTTCCCAGCGTCTGACGGTCGTATTCAGCTTCTTTTTTTGATACTGGCCGCTTCGCTGATCGCTGCCAGGGTCGTGCGGGTCGTAATGACTTCGGGATCCAGAATAACCTCGATCAAGGTGCCCTGTCCGCGTGCCAGCGCAGCCAGAAGTTCGGGCTCGAACTCCTCAGTGCGCGTGATGCGGACACCCACGTAGCCATAGGCCAGTGCCAAAGCGGCAAAGTCCGGATTGCGCAGTGCAGAGCCGCTCACGCGCGCCGGGTATTCGCGCTCCTGATGCATGCGGATGGTGCCGTACATGCCGTTGTTCAGCAGCACGATGATGCTCATGCCGCCGTGCTGGACCGCCGTGGCCAGTTCCTGGCCGTTCATCAGGAAATCGCCGTCTCCGGTGATCGTGAAGGCGGTTCGCCCGGTCAACAGGTTGGCGGCAATTCCGGCCGGCACACCGTAACCCATGGCGCCATTGGTGCAGGCCAACTGGGTCTTGTGTCCTCTGGCCAGCCCTGGGTAACGGTAGAACCGGTGCATCCAGCTGGCGAAGTTGCCAGCACCGTTGGTCAGAACGGCATCGGCGGGCAGCAGCCTTTGCATCGTCGCCACCATCGCGGACATGTCGATGTCGCCTGGCAGGTCTTGCGGCGTCAGATTGGCTTCGTAGTCGCCGTGCGCGGCGGTAGTCCACTCGGACCAGGTCAGTGTGGGCGGCGCGGCGAGCACTTCCAGGCTACGGGCCGCGGCGTTCATGGTGGCGCAGATGGCAAGGTCCGCCTGGTAGACACGGTTCAGCTCTTCGGCACTGGCATGGATGTGCACCAGCTTCTGCCGGGGCCGTGGCGGCTCCAGCAGGGTGTAGCCACTGGTGGTCATCTCGCCCAGGCGCGGGCCGATCGCCAGGATCAGATCGCTGGCTTTGATGCGCGCCGCCAGCTTCGGATTGATCCCGATGCCCACATCGCCTGCATACAGCGGGTGAAAGTTGTCGAAGGTGTCCTGGAACCGGAAGGCATTGCCTACCGGCAGTTGCCAGCTTTCGGCAAATCGCTGCAGCGCTTGCGCAGCCTGTGGCGTCCACCCGCCGCCGCCGGCGATGACGAACGGGCGCTCGGACTGAAGCAGCAGTTCCCGCAAAGCCCGTAGCGATCCTGGGTCACTCCAGGTTTCGACCGGCTCGACGCGCGGCAGCGGCAG
>NZ_JAKJEW010000084.1:0-603 GCF_022705245.1 Candidatus Skiveiella danica
CAGGTCATGGCCGAGGCCACGGCGATCTCGCCGGAAGGGCGCATCACGGAGGGGGACCTCGGCATCTGGTCGGATGCGCACGCGGAGGCCTTCCGGCGCATCACGACCTTCATCGAGTCCCAGGGCGCCGTGCCGGCCATCCAGATCGCCCACGCGGGGCGCAAGGCCTCGACGGACATCCCCTGGAGGGGCGGCGCTCCCGTCTCCCCGGGGAAGGGCGGCTGGGTGCCGCTGGGCCCCAGCCCCGTCGCCTTCGACGGCGCGTCGACGACGCCCCGCGAGCTGACGGCAGGCGAGCTGCGCCAGATGGTTTCCCTCTACGAGGCGGCCACGCGCCGTTGCCTGCAGGCCGGGTTCCGGGTCGTCGAGATCCACATGGCGCACGGGTATCTCCTGCACGAGTTTCTCTCTGCCCTGTCGAATCGACGGACCGACACGTACGGCGGAAGTCTCGAGAACCGGATGCGTTTCCCGCTGGAGGTGGCCGGAGCGGTTCGCGAGGCCTGGCCGGCCGACCTGCCGCTTTTCGCCCGGCTCTCCTGCACGGACTGGGCGGAGGGCGGATGGGACCTGCCCCAGTCCGTCGAGCTTGCACGCCGGCTC
>NZ_JAKJEW010000084.1:699-1118 GCF_022705245.1 Candidatus Skiveiella danica
GGGGGCCTCGTGCCCTCCGCGCAGATCCCCGCCGGCCCCGGCTACCAGGTCCCCTTCGCGGCCGAGATCCGTGCCCGCGTCGGGATCCCCACGGGAGCCGTCGGCCTGATCACGCAGGCGGCCCAGGCCGAGCAGATCGTGGCGACGGGGCAGGCCGACGTCGTCATCCTCGCCCGGGAAATGCTTCGCGACCCCTACTGGCCGCTGCACGCGGCCGGGGCCCTGAGGGCGGACATCGGCTGGCCGCCGCAGTACCTGAGGGCAAAGCAGTAGGCGGCTTTCTTTGCACCCGGGCCTGGCCCGCTCCCGCGGGCTGCCGAACCAGGGCACGCGGCGTGCCAGGCGGCGGACCCGGGCGGACTGGAGGCGGGGGCGGGGCACGGCGTGAAGGGAAGGGGCCGCCGGGCAGGACGGACCCA
>NZ_JAKJEW010000085.1:0-1102 GCF_022705245.1 Candidatus Skiveiella danica
TATTGATCTTCTCTAAAAACATGACAACCAATTTGCATCTCACGCGTTATGTCTTCAGGATCATTGCTGGAGAATGTAGGCATGGTGCAAAAGCGATTGAGCGAAGCGGCAAAGAAGCGGTTGCGTGCCGGGCGAATGCTGCAAAAGGGCAAAGGCTGCGCCGAGGTTGCGCTGGCAGTGGGCGTGGCACGCCAAACCGTGTACACATGGAAGGCGCTGCTCGATGAGGGTGGAATCGATGCGCTTCGCGCAGTGCCTGGGCGAGGCCGACCTGCCAAGCTTGACGAGAGCCAATTGGCCGGTGTGCGTGCGGCCATCCTGCGAAGTCCGACCGAACATGGATTTGGCACTGAACTGTGGACCCTCAAGCGCGTTGGCGCTGTCATCGAACGCTTGCACGGAGTGCGTTTCAGCCAGGCACATGTCTGGCGAATTCTGGGTTCTCTGGGCTTCAGCGCGCAAAAGCCGGAGAAGCGCGCCATCGAGCGCAATGAGGACGCCGTGCGCAGTTGGAAACGCAGCACCTGGCCGACCCTTAAAAAAAAGCCCAGCGAGACGGCCGATTGATCGTCTTCGTGGACGAGTCCGGCATCAGCGAGCGCCCCACGCGTGTGCGTACCTGGGCGCCCAAGGGACAGACACCAGTCATCCAGTTTCACTTCAACTGGAATCACGTCTCGGTCATCGCAGGAATCACGCGCACCAACTGCATGTTCAGGCTGCACGAGGGCAGCATCAAGAAGCAGGAGGTGGTCGACTTCCTCAAGGCTCTCAAGGCCCATCTCAAGCAACCCCTGCTGGTAATCTGGGATGGATTGAAGGCGCACCGCAGTCGCCTGGTGCGCGACTATCTGGACACGCTGAACGGGCACATCCAGATCGCCTTTCTTCCTCCCTATGCTCCCGATCTGAATCCGGTCGAATACCTGTGGGCCTGGCTCAAGCGGCACGCGCTGGCCAACTACTGTCCCAACAACCTCGGCGAATTGCATGCCACCGCCCGCAACAAACTCAAGAGCGCTCAAAAGCGTCCGTCCATCATTGCCGCTTGCTGGATGCAGGCTACGCTCTGGTGATGTCATGAATTATGTAAGTCTCAATA
>NZ_JAKJEW010000086.1:0-1091 GCF_022705245.1 Candidatus Skiveiella danica
CACGGAACAGCCACCTACAGCGGAGAACAAACGATAGATGAATTTGTCAACCAAGCTGATTCTCAGATGTACAAAGAAAAAATACTATACAAGAAAGAAACAGAAAAAAGCAGCGTTTAAACGCTGCTTTTGATTTTATGAACTTATTACTTCTGCGCCATATACTTAAGAAGATCCACAACTCTGTTGGAGTATCCCCATTCATTATCGTACCATGAAACCACTTTAAAGAATCTTTTTTCACCCTTAAGATTATTCTGTAAAGTAGCGAGAGAGTCGTATATAGACGATCTGTTGTCGTGAATGAAGTCGGTCGATACCACTTCTTCGTCGGCAACTCCCAGATAATTCTCAAGATAAGTCTTTGATGCTTTTTTCAGTAAACTGTCTATCTCTTCTATTGAACTGTCTCGTGCTGCTCTGAATGTAAGATCAACTACAGAAACATCCGGTGTAGGAACTCTGAAGGACATACCGGTAAGTTTTCCCTTGACTGCCGGAATTACTTCTCCCACAGCCTTTGCAGCACCTGTTGTTGAAGGAATTATATTGATAGCTGCCGCTCTTCCGCCTCTCCAGTCTTTTTTGGAAGGTCCGTCCACCGTCTTCTGAGTAGCTGTATACGAATGAATCGTTGTCATAAGACCTGTTTCTATGCCGATTCCTTCTTTCATGATAACATGAACCAAAGGAGCCAGACAGTTGGTAGTACATGATGCATTGGAAACTATATGATGTAACGAAGGATTATACTCATTTTCGTTTACTCCCATTACAATGGTCTTTACATCACCCTTACCCGGAGCTGTTATTATAACTTTTTTAGCACCAGCTGAAAGATGAGCCTTTGCCTTTTCAGATTCGGTAAAAAGTCCTGTAGACTCTATGACATACTCTACACCCATTTCAGCCCAAGGCAGCTTCGCAGGACCTTCTTTTGGGGCAGCCAGACATTTTATCTTATTGCCATCTACAACGAGTATATCATCTGCTTCAAGTGAAGAATCGCTTTTCTGTGTTGAAAGCGCACCCTTAAACTTTCCATGAATGGAGTCATATTTAAGCTGATAAGCAAAATAAGATGCATCAGT
>NZ_JAKJEW010000087.1:0-1078 GCF_022705245.1 Candidatus Skiveiella danica
CTTCGAAGCGCCGGAGCGCCTCCGCTATGGCCTGGCGTTCCAGCGCTTCGAGCGCTTGCGGACTGTCTGCCTCATCGAACCCAACTGGACGACCGACAGTCCGCACTCTCTGCGGAAGGCTGGTTATTTGCACGGTCGATTCAGACTCGATGTTCACCGCGTATTCCACACTGTTGGACAGCTCGCGCACATTGCCCGGCCACTCGTACGCCAGCATGCACTGGAGAGCTCCATCGCTGAACGCGGATATGTTCTTGCCGACGGTGCCGCAATGCTTGTCCAGGAAGAACTGCGTCAACATCGGAATGTCGTCTCTTCGCTCTCTGAGCGAAGGCATCCAGATGGGCACCACGTTGAGCCTGTAGAACAGGTCTTTGCGAAACTCGCGACTTGCCACCATTGTGTCCCGATTGGTCGCGCCGATTATGCGCACATCGATGGGCCTGGACTCCACGCTCCCCACCGGCTCAATCATTCTATCTTCAAGCGCCCGCAGCAACTTCCCTTGCAGGTGGAGAGGCATGTCGCCGATTTCGTCCAGGAAGAGGGTGCCGTTGTTGGCAAGTTCAAACCGGCCCAGCTTTCCTTTCTTGCGCGCTCCCGTGAATGCCCCTTCCTCATAGCCGAAGAGCTCGCTTTCTAGCAGCGTGTCGGGTATGGCGCTGCAATTGACTACGACGAAAGGACCGTCCTTTCGCCTGCTTGCTCTGTGAATGGCCCGGGCCATGAGGCCCTTGCCGGTGCCGCTTTCTCCCCTGAGAAGCACTGTGGAATCGCCTGAGGCAATCTTCGCGGCGAATTCCTTCACGGACGACATGGGCTGGGAGTCGCCGATTATGTCATCGAAGGAAGTCGCGCGGTTCTCGTGCTCCCAGATCTCGTATGTGAACCTCGACACGTCGTCGAGGCGCTGAAAAGTCAATACAGCTCCTAGGGTCTTGCCGTCCACCGCCACCGGATACGCGTTGCATATCGCGTCGACGGTGTCGCCGGAGTGTTGCTTCAGGCGAGCCCTGTGATGCCTTATCTCGGTTCCGCGTCCCAGAGCGTCGTACAGCCCTGTGCTGGCCAGCACATC
>NZ_JAKJEW010000088.1:0-490 GCF_022705245.1 Candidatus Skiveiella danica
TTCGAGGCACAAAATTCGTGCCATACTTGGCCTCATGCGGTTGAATTTCCTATCCGCGGAATCGTGAGCGTTTCGTCATCTACGAGGTGTTTCCGCTCTTGTGCCCGATCTGCGGCGGGCAGATGCGCATCATCGCCTTTATCACGCACAGCGCCGAAATCCGGCACATCCTGGACCACATCGGGGCAGATTCCGAGCCACCGCACATCGCGTCAGCACGTGGGCCGCCACTGTGGGATGAACTCGATGCGCAATCGGGTGAGGGCAGCCAAGTCGAGCCAGATTGGGACGCGGCAGCACAACCGGCACCGGACTTCGAGTTGGACCAGCGCATCAGTTGGTGACCCCCAGTGAAGCGGCGGTATCCATCGCTGCGGGGCGCAGCTTCGCGCGCGCCAGCCCCAATGCATACTGCCTCCCAATCTCTCGCCCAATCTCTCGCCATGGAGCGGCAAGCGAGCGCTCAACCTGCCTTGGCCGAACGTGTTTC
>NZ_JAKJEW010000088.1:521-1067 GCF_022705245.1 Candidatus Skiveiella danica
GAGGCACAAAACTCGTGCCATACTTGGCCTCATGCGGTTGAATTTCCTATCCGCTCGTGCCATACTTGGCCTCATGCGGTTGAATTTCCTATCCGCATCCGGTGTGATTGTCGGTTCTGTAACTGGGGTGAATACTAGGAGAATAAGATGAATGCTCTTGTGAAATTAGCTGATAGAGAAATGGCGGTCGAGACTTCTATGGAAGTATCGAACCGTGTTGAGCGCCTGAAAAAAGCAGTGCAAGCCGAAACCAATGGTGCATGCATTGAGCGTCCTATGCTTTGGACCAAATACCATCGTAACAAGGCCAACAGCGATAAGACGACCAACGTGAAAATAGCCGAAGCTGTGCGCTATGTGCTCAATAACAAGACTGTGCGTATTTACGATGATGAGTTGATTGTTGGCAACTTCACCTCCAAACGCGTCGCTGGCTTCTGCTATCCAGAGTTGAGTGGCTTGGAACCCATGTCCCAAGTATTCAATATGCCTTCTCGAAAGGTAAATCCCCTCGAAATCAGTTTGAAAGACCGCTTTAAGCTATTT
>NZ_JAKJEW010000089.1:0-1052 GCF_022705245.1 Candidatus Skiveiella danica
CCTTGGTGCGGCGGATGACGACCGCATTGAGACGGTGCCTATTGCGGATCATGTCCTGGTCGCTCTCGAAGAGCTCGGGGCTGAGCAACCGGATCAGCATCCAAAAACGGAAATGATCGCCCTGGTGCGGCGTTGCAGAAAGGAGAATGAGATCGCGGCAATGATCGCGGATGGCTTCGGCAAGTTTAAAATTCTCGGTCTTCTTGACCTTATTGCCGTAGCGATAAACGCTCAGGTGATGGGCTTCGTCGAAAACCACCAGATCCCAGGGTGGCGCAGCGAGAAGCTTCTTCACCCGCGCAGGGCGTTTGAGCGTATCGACCGAGACGATCAGGCGATTGTGCTTGGCAAAGGCGTTGGTTTTTCGGTCGGTAACATCCCCCTCGCTGCCGAACACCTCAAAATCGAGATTGAAAACCTCGTTCAGCTCCCTACGCCAGTTCTCCACCAGCCCGGCCGGGACGACCATAATGGCCCGGGCCAGCTCACCCCGGGAAGCGAGTTCGCGAAGGATGAGAGCGGCCTCGATGGTCTTACCCAGCCCGACCTCGTCGGCGACCAGGAAACGCTTGGGGCGGGCATTGGCCACCCGGTGGACCAGCACCACCTGGTGCGGCAACAAGTCCACCTTTGCAGAAGTCAAGGTCGCGGCGCTTTCCATCAGCGGCAGTTCTTCGGCTTCCACCGCCAACCAAAGCTGTTCCAGCCGATCCGGTGTTGCCGGAACCATGCTTTGGACGATCTGATCGAACCGGCACCTGCCGCTCCCCATGAGCGCGAAAGAAGACCGTGATGTACCCCGTCGGCTCTCGACCGACGACGACGCCATCTCCCAGCTCGGGGTGGTTGATCTTCAGGCCGGGCTGTATCTCATGAAATGCGTGCGACATAGTAGCCAACGATGACCTCTTCTCCTGGCTGGTCGCCTTCTCGAACAACCCGCTTCATATTGACTGTGGCGCTGCCATCCCAGAGCCCTTCCGAAAGCCGCACCTGCTTGCGGTCGCGGCGACGAAACAACACCTCCTCTTCCAGCGAAGTTTCCTCAAAGG
>NZ_JAKJEW010000008.1:0-258 GCF_022705245.1 Candidatus Skiveiella danica
CCACTCGTCACATGCGGTTACAGAACGCTACGCGGTCCTCAATTCGCAATCTTTGATGGATGCTGCCAACAGTGCGTCCATGATCATCAAAGGGGCAATGCGGGAAGCTGCATAGTGGTGACACTTGACGACGAGGCCGGGGCGGTGCGACGCTTTATCGGCAGTGGCCCAGGTTGTGCCAAAGGGGGCGCGGGGCAGGGTAGGGCATGGCACCTGCGCCCCGGAGCTGGGATAGGGCATTTTCCCGGCGGGGGATGC
>NZ_JAKJEW010000008.1:268-131600 GCF_022705245.1 Candidatus Skiveiella danica
TCTGCGCCGCCTGTTCGATCTGTTCGAGCAGAAGACCCAGCTGATGCGCTTGCTCGACGTCTCCAGCCAGGCTGAGGGCGTGCGGATCTACATTGGCGGCGAAAGCCAGATCGTGCCCTTCGAGGAGCTGTCGATCGTGAGTGCACCCTATGAAGTGGACGGGGTCGTGGTGGGCACTCTTGGCGTGATCGGGCCGACTCGAATGCCCTACGACCGGATGATCCAGATTGTGGACATCACGTCGAAATTGGTCAGCAATGCACTGAGCCACTTCAAGTAGAGCACCTACAATCAAGATTGAAGGCGCGAAAATTTTGCGAGGGGCGTTAGCTCAGTTGGTCAGAGCAGAGGACTCATAATCCTTTGGTCGTTGGTTCAAGTCCAACACGCCCTACCAGCAAATTCAGTGGTATAATATGAGACTTGGCGGCTGTAGCTCAGCTGGATAGAGTACTTGGCTACGAACCAAGGGGTCGTGGGTTCGATTCCTGCCAGCCGCACCAAAAAGACGAAAAGCCTGCAACGAAAGTTGCAGGCTTTTTCGTTGGTCGTTCATTGTCTTGGGTTGGAGTACTGTCATGAGCAAGGCCTTTACCCGCGAAGAGACGGCGGACGATGACGACGCCGCCGTGTTGCCGCAGGTTCCAGCTGGTACCCGCAACTACATCACGCCGGCCGGATATGCGCGATTGCGGTCCGAATTGCTGGACCTGATCGACGTCGAGCGGCCGAAGGTGGTCGACGTCGTGCACTGGGCCGCCAGCAACGGGGACAGGTCGGAAAACGGCGACTATCTCTATGGGAAAAAACGGCTGCGCGAGATTGATCGCCGCATCCGTTTCCTGACCAAGCGCCTCGAAGTGGCCGAATTGACCGACCCTTCGGTACACCATGGAAACGAGCAGGTTTTTTTCGGCGCAGAAGTGACCTACATCGACGAGGACGGCATGCGAACTACCATCGTGATCCTCGGCATCGACGAAGCCGACAGCGCGCGAGGCGAGGTCACCTGGGTTTCACCGATTGCCCGGACCTTGCTGAAGGCCCGTGTCGGCGACGTGCTCAGATTAGTCACCCCAGGAGGGACAAAGGAAATCGAGGTGGTGGGTGTCCGCTATCCGAAAGGCATTTGAACGGCGCGGCAAGCTCAGCTGGCAGGTCGGGTACGGTTTGCGCGGAGCACCGACGTCGTGCGGTTCAGGGCGCGGAGCACCCCATCAAGATGGGTGCTGTCGCGAACGGCGATCAGGAACCGGAGATCGGTGGCTTCTTGTGCGGCCTCCTCACCCATGTCCATGTGAATGATGTCTGCCTCTGCGCCTGCAAAGGCCGACGCGACCCGCGCCAGCACACCCTTGCCGTTGGTCACCGTGACGATCACGCCGGTCTCGAACGGTCGCGCGGGCTCGTCCGCCCATTCCACATGGATGAACCGCTCCGCATCCTTGTGACGCAGGCGTGACGCGACGGGGCAGTCCGCGATGTGGACCACCAGGCCTTCGCCGCGACCAAGGTATCCCACGATGGGATCACTAGGAACCGGACGGCAACACGGTGCATACTGGACCGAGGCATTTTCGGCCCCGTCGAGCGAAACGGCACCTTGGGAGACGGTTTCATGGGCCGTGTAGCGTTCGCGGGTCATCAGCAAGGCATCGGGCTTTTCCCCGCGTTCGCCGAGCATCGTGACCAAGCGCTTGGCCACGATGCTGGCGATACGCCGGCCAAGTCCGATGTCGGTCAGCAGCTCGGCCTTGTTCCTGTTGCCAGTGAACCGGATCAGCTTTTCCCAGATGGGCTGATACACGGCGTCATCTGAAGGCAGTTTCTCGATGCCTTCTGCGCGAAGCGCTTGAGCAAGCAGTTTTTCGCCTAGCGCCTGTGACTCTGCCTGTGCCATCGTCTTCAGGTGGTGGCGAATCTTGGAGCGTGCCCGCCCGGTGCGCACGAAGCCGAGCCAGGCCGGGTTGGGCGTTGAGACGGGGGCAATGATGATCTCCACCACATCGCCGTTCTTCAGTTCCGTGCGCAGCGGCACCTGCTCTCCATTGATCTTGGCAGCAGCGGTGTGATCACCGACATTGCTATGGATGGCATAGGCGAAATCCACCACCGTCGCGCCTCGAGGAAGGGCCATGATCTGGCTTTTCGGGGTGAAGACATAAACCGCGTCCGGGAACAGATCGACCTTGACGTGGTCCCAGAACTCCGCGGCGTCACGGGTCTCATCCTGGATGTCCAGAAGCGACTGCAGCCATTTGACCCCCAGACGTCCGGCTGTCGGACTGTTAGGGTCTGTTGCCTTGTACAACCAGTGCGCGGCCACTCCCGACTCGGCGACCACGTGCATGGCCTCGGTCCGCATCTGAAACTCCACGTTGACACCCGCAGGGCCGACCAGCGTGGTATGGAGCGACTGGTAGCCGTTGAGCTTGGCGATGGCGATGTAGTCCTTGAAGCGGCCGGGAACCGGCTTGTACATCTGATGAAGCACACCGAGCGCCGTGTAGCAGTCCGTCACGGTGGGGACGATGACCCGGAACCCGTAGATGTCGGTCACCTGGGCAAAGCTCAGGTGCTTCTCATCCATCTTCCGGTAGATTGAGTACAGGGACTTCTCGCGTCCGGCGATCCTGACCTTCATGCCGATGGAGGCAAAGGCCGCTTCGACTTCACGCCGGACTTTCTGAATGAGATCGCGCCGTCGGTTGCGCGCCCGGCCCACCGCTTTGGACAAGACCGCATAACGCCACGGGCGCAGGTAGCGGAACGACAAGTCCTGCAGTTCCCGGTAGGTCTGGTTCAGACCCAGGCGGTGCGCGATGGGCGCGTAGATCTCAAGGGTTTCCGCCGATATGCGGGCCCACTTGGACCGCGGCATGTCGCCCATGGTGCGCATGTTGTGGGTTCGGTCGGCCAGCTTGATGAGGATCACCCGGACGTCCCGCGCCATGGCCAGCAGCATCTTGCGAAACGACTCGGCCTGGTTTTCTTCCCGGGTATGAAACTGAAGGCGGTCGAGTTTCGTCAGTCCGTCGACGAGTTCCGCCACCGGGGCGCCAAAACGCTCGATCAGGTCCGTCTTGGTGACGCCGCAATCCTCCATCGCGTCGTGCAACAACGCAGCCATGAGGGCCTGCGCATCAAGCTTCCATTCGGCGCACTGGACGGCGACTGCGATCGGGTGCGTGATGTAGGGTTCGCCACTGTTGCGGAGCTGTCCCAGGTGTGCCTCGTCCGCGTAACGGTAAGCGCGCCGAACCTGCTCGATGTCGCCTGCACTGAGATAGTCGAGACGTTCGGTCAGCGCAGCAAAGCTGGCCGCAGCCGCGTTGGCGGCAGCCAGAGGCCCGCCTTCCTTCTTTCGGGAGGCAACAGGCAGTGAGGTGGGGGGGACGACCGCGCTCATACCCTTACTGTAGCTCGGTCAGGGAACAAATGGGTCTGGCAAGAAAAAAGCACCGCCGAGCGGTGCTTTCTGGTCGGGTGCGAGGCCGCCGAACTCAGCCAGGCACCTTCTTCAGCATTTCAAGGCCGACCTTGCCCGCAGCAATCTCGCGCAAGGCAGTGACACCCGGCTTGTTGCGGCTCTCGATCTTTGGCGCGTGGCCCTGGCTCAGCATGCGCGCCCGGTACGTGGCGGCGAGAACCAGCTGGAAACGGTTCGGGATCTTCTGCAGGCAGTCTTCAACGGTAATGCGGGCCATGGTGTTCCAGGTGACTAGTCGATGTTGAGGGCTTTGAAGGTGTCGGCACGGGCGCGGCGCTGGGCCGTGTACTTGAGCCGTTGGGCATGAACGATCGCTTTGAGGTCGAAAAGTGCCCGTTCAAATAACTCGTTGATTATAACGAAGTCGAATTCGCGCACCTGGCGCATCTCCTTTTCGGCATTTCGCAGTCGCAGTTCGATCACTTCGGCGGCGTCTTCGCCCCGGCGTTCCAGCCGGGACCGGAGCTCTTCCCAGCTTGGGGGAAGAATGAAGATCAGGACGGCATTCGAAAAGATCCGCTTGATCTGGATCGCACCCTGGAAGTCGATTTCCAGCACCACGTCCGCGCCGGTCGCGATCCGGTCTTCGATGGCCTTGCGCGATGTGCCATAGCGCCGACCGTGGACATGGGCCCATTCCACAAAGGCTTCGCCAAGGACCATCGCGTCGAACTCGGGTTCAGAGACGAAGAAGTACTCCCGGCCGTGTTTCTCCTGGCCGCGCGGCGGGCGTGTGGTGTGCGAGACCGACGGTTGCACACCCGAGTCGAGTTCCATCAAGGCCTTCACCAGGCTGGATTTCCCGGCGCCGCTAGGCGCGGCGACCACAAACAAGTTGCCTGGATAGTCCATAAGTCGATTCAATGCGTTGCGTTTCGGAGATGCGTTCACTCGATGTTCTGAACCTGCTCGCGCATCTGCTCGATGAGAACCTTCATGTCGACCGAGATGCGGGTCATCTCGAGCGTGGCCGACTTGGAGCCCAGCGTGTTGGCCTCCCGGTGCAGTTCCTGGATCAGGAAATCGAGCCGCTTGCCGATTTCCCCGCCCTTGCCGACCAGACGTTCGATTTCGTCCAGATGCGAGTTCAGGCGCGTCAGCTCCTCAGCGACGTCGATCCGGATGGCGAATGCGGTCGCCTCGGTCAATGCCCGGTCCTGGGCGCCTTCCGGCAAGGTAGTGCCGTCCGTCAGGGCCATCGCCTCGCGCCAGCGTTCCAGAAAACGGGCCTGTTGCGCGGCCACCAGCTGGGGAACCAGCGGCACCGCCCTCAAACCCAGTTGTTTCAACTGGCCAAGGCGATCCATCAGCATGCTGGCCAGGCGGGCGCCTTCACGTTCGCGCGCCTCCAGCAGGGCCGTAACGGCGCGTTCGGCCAGCGGCAGCAGATCCTGCCCGGGATCGCTCGCCTGCGTGGATTCCGTCGAGGACAGCCGGATCACGTCGGCAACGCTCAGGGGGGTCGCGTCAGGCAGCCAGGCGCGAACGTTGTCCTGCACCGCATTCAACCGTTGCAACAGCCGTGGCGATGGCTCTGTGACGGCTGAGGCCGAGCCGGCGTCGATGGCGGCCCTGACTTCGACCTTGCCACGCTTGATGTGGCGGGTGATCAGCTCACGCAGGGCGGGTTCGTGCTGGCGCAGCTCATCTGGCAGACGCAGGCTCAGGTCCAGAAACCGGCTGTTGACCGAACGAATCTCGAGCCCGAGCCGCTGGACCGGTGTCGATCGGGACTCGGGCCCGGCCGGACTCTGGGGTGCACTTTGCTGTACGCCCGCATAGCCGGTCATGCTGTAAACTGACATTGAGGATCCCTGTTGGTGGTTGCGAGCCGCGTTTTCTGAGTCTTTGCCGGGCACTCAAACCTGTACCTGTGGTCGATACATCCCAAATTATGTCAAAGGTCAAGCCTGCCCCCCTTCCGCCCGACACCGTCATCGGTGGCTATCGGGGCTTGCTGCAGGCGGTTTTGGAGTGGTTTACCTGGCTGTCGACAACGAAGGGCAGCAGGTTGCGGTCAAGGAATACCTCCCGTCGTCACTGGCGACCCGGCCACCGGGCGAGTTGTTGCCACAGGTACAGCCCGAGAAGCTGTCTCTCTACCGCCTGGGCCTGAAGAGTTTCTTTGAAGAGGGACGTTCTCTGGCCCAGATTTCGCACCCCTCCGTCGTGAGCGTGCTGAACTTCTTCCGGGAGAACGAAACGGTCTACATGGTGATGAACTACCTGGAAGGCGCCACGCTACAGGATTTCATCGTCACTGCCCGCGATCTCAAGAAACAGAAGGTCTTCCGCGAATCCACCATCCGTTCCTTGTTCGACGAAGTTCTGCGGGGCCTGCGCATCGTGCACCAGCACAAGATGCTGCATCTGGACATCAAGCCCGCCAACATCTTCATCACCGACGAGAACCGCGCCGTGATGATCGATTTCGGCGCCGCACGCGAGGTTCTGAGCAAGGAAGGCAACTTCATCCGCCCGATGTACACGCCCGGATTTGCCGCCCCCGAGATGTACCGGCGCGACTCTTCGATGGGGCCCTGGACCGACATCTATGCGATCGGCGCCTGCATCTACGCCTGCATGCAGGGATACCCGCCCAATGATGCGCCGCAGCGCCTGGAGAAGGACCGCCTGTCCCTGTCGCTCTCGCGCCAGCGTGGCGTCTACTCCGACAACCTGATTGAGGTAGTGGAGTGGTGCATGTCGCTGGACCCCCTGTCGCGCCCGCAGTCGGTCTTTGCCTTGCAGAAAGAACTCAGTCGTGAAGGCGAGCGGCGCTACACCAAGCTTAGCGTGGGCGAAAAGGTCCGGCTGCAGTTTGACACCATCGTCACCGACACCAAGAAGAACCTGGCCAAGGGCACGCGCTTTGGGGCGAAGGCGAAATGAAGTTTTCAGTCTTTCAGGTCAGCCGAAAAGGCGGTCGCGACAAGAACGAAGACCGCATGGGCTATTGCTACACGCGGGAATCCGGCCTGTTTGTCCTGGCGGACGGCATGGGCGGCCATCCTGAAGGCGAGGTTGCTTCTCAACTGGCCCTGCAGACGGTCTCGGCACTGTTTCAGAAGGAGGCCAAGCCCTCCGTAAAGGACGTGCCGGGCTTCCTCAGCACCAGCATGATGGCGGCCCATCACCAGATCATCCGTTACGCCGGCGACAAGGGCATGTTGGACACGCCCCGCACCACGCTGGTGGCGGCGGTGGTTCAGGATGGCTGCGTCACCTGCATCCACTGCGGCGATTCGCGCCTGTACGTGGTGCGCGACCACGCCTTGCTGACGCGCACCCGCGACCACTCGTACATGGAGCACCAGCCGCCGGGCGTGGTGCGCATGGACCGCATCAATCGCAACATCCTGTTCACCTGCCTGGGTTCGCCGACGCGGCCGGTTTTCGACATCACCGGGCCCATCACACTGCAGCAAGGCGACAAGATCATGCTGTGCTCCGACGGGTTGTGGGGAACAGTGGGGGAGGAAGAAATCGTCGAACAGCTGGCGACCCAGCCGGTGTCCGACGCCGTTCCCGACCTGGCCGAGCGAGCCCTGCGCAAAGGTGGGGCGCGCAGCGACAACGTCACCGTGCTCGCGATGGAGTGGGAGACCGCCAACGCGTTTGAGTCGACGCGAGGCATCTCCACCGACAGCATCAGCGATGGGGTTTTCGCATCGACCATACAGTCCGGTGTGCTCGACAGCATGGTCGAGGAACTCGATGACGATGCGATCGAGCGCTCGATTGCGGAGATCAACGAAGCCATCCGGCGCTCTGCCTTGCGCAGGACCTGATCACCCTGCCTGCCGCGCCTCGCTGCGGCGCCAAACTGTTTCCCAATCTGCCGGACCTGTGAACCATGACTGAATTTGTACGAAGCGGCGGCCGCGCCGCGAACGCCCTGCGCCCGGTGCGTTTCACCCGCGGCTACACCATCCACGCCGAGGGCTCGGTGCTGGTCGAGTTTGGCCATACCCGGGTGCTCTGCACCGCGTCGGTCGAAGACAAGGTGCCGCCGCACAAGCGCGGCAGCGGCGAGGGCTGGGTCACGGCGGAATACGGCATGTTGCCGCGGGCGACACACACCCGCGGCGACCGCGAGGCCGCACGCGGCAAGCAGAGCGGGCGCACGCAGGAAATCCAGCGGCTGATCGGCCGTTCGCTGCGCGCAGTGTTCGACCTGAAGAAGCTCGGCGAGCGCACCATTCACCTCGACTGCGACGTGATCCAGGCCGACGGCGGCACGCGCACGGCCGCCATCACCGGCGCCTTCGTGGCGGCCCAGGACGCGGTGAACCAGCTGCTGGCGTCCGGCAAGCTGAGCGAGTCGCCGATCATCGATCATGTCGCGGCCATCTCGGTCGGCATGGTGCAAGGCACGCCGTTGCTGGACCTGGAGTACACCGAGGACGTGTCCTGCGACACCGACATGAACGTGGTCATGACCGGCGCTGGCAACTTCGTCGAAGTGCAGGGAACAGCCGAAGGCGCGGCGTTTTCGCGCAAGGAGATGGACGCGCTGCTGGCGCTGGCGGAAAAAGGCATCCGTGAACTGGTTCTCCTGCAGGGCGATTCGCTCTCTGATTGATAGCTGATTACGACCATCCGACGCTGGGAATTGGCATAAAACGTCATGAAAATCGTGCTTGCATCCAACAACCGGGGCAAACTGGCCGAATTGCAGGCCATGTTGGCGCCGCTGGACGTGGAACTGGTGCGCCAGGCCGACTTGGGCATTCCCGAGGCCGAGGAGCCACATCGCACCTTCGTGGAGAACGCGTTGGAGAAAGCGCGCCACGCCGCCCGAGCCAGTGGCCTGCCGGCGCTGGCTGACGACGCCGGCCTGTGCGTGGACGCCTTTGGCGGCCTGCCGGGGGTGGACACCGCGTACTACGCGACGCAATTTGGTTATGAAAAGAGTGACGACAACAATGTGCGGGCCTTGCTGGAGCAGATGCAGGGCATAGCCAACCGGCGCGCCGCGATGGTCAGCACGCTGGTGGCCGTGCGCAGTGCCGACGACCCCGAGCCGCTGATCGCCGTGGGCCGCGTGGTCGGCGAAATTGCCCGCGAGCCGGTTGGGAACAACGGCTTTGGCTTCGACCCCGTCATGTTCATTCCCGAGTTCGGGCAGACCTTTGCGCAATTGCCTGTCGAGGTGAAGAACGCGCACAGCCACCGCGGCCGGGCAGCCCGCACGATGCTGGAGCTGATCCGCGAGCGCTGGTTGTGAACCCGTGGCGGTGCGCCGGAAGTCGACAGACCCCATGAAGCAGATCATTCCCGTGGCGCAGGCGCTGTCTGCCACGGTGCCCCTGAAGGACATCCAGCACTACATGCGGCCCGGCACGCTGCGACTGCCTGTTTTGCCCCCGCTGTCGCTCTACGTGCACTTGCCGTGGTGCCTGCGCAAATGCCCCTATTGCGATTTCAACTCCCATGAGTTCCGTGCAGGCGGCGAAGCGGGCGAGCTTCCAGAGCAGCGCTATATCGATGCCCTGGTCGCCGATCTGGAGACCAGCCTCCCACTGGTCTGGGGCCGCCCGGTGCATAGCATTTTCATCGGCGGCGGCACGCCCAGCCTTTTTTCGCCGCAGGCGATCGACCGCCTGCTGGGCGACATCCGGGCGCGGCTGCCGCTGACGCCCGATTGCGAGATCACGCTTGAGGCCAACCCCGGCACTTTCGAGAAGGATCGCTTCAAGGCGTTTCGCACTGCAGGCGTGACGCGCCTGTCGGTCGGCGTGCAAAGCTTCAACGACGCGCACCTGTCAGCGCTGGGCCGCGTGCACGACCGGGCGCAGGCGCTGGCCGCCGTTGAAGAGGCTGCGCAGGCGTTTGACACCTTCAACCTGGACCTGATGTACGCGCTGCCCGGCCAGACGCTGGCAGAGCTCGACGAAGACATTCACACCGCGCTGGCGCTGGGGCCGCCGCACATTTCGATCTACCACCTGACGATCGAGCCGAACACCGTGTTCGCCAAGTACCCTCCGGCGGTTCCCGAGGACGACATGGCCTACGCCATGCTCGACCGCCTGACCGAGCTGACGGGTGTCGCGGGGCTGCAGCGTTACGAGGTCTCTGCCTTCGCCCGGCCCGGACATCGCTGCTGGAACAACCTGAATTACTGGCAGTTCGGTGACTACGTCGGTATCGGCGCAGGTGCCCACAGCAAGCTCAGTTTCGCGCACCGTATGGTGCGTCAGGTGCGTTACCGTGAGCCCCTCGGCTACATGGACCGCGCGCTGGCGGGGCAGGCTGTGACGCAGGACGACGAGGTGGCCCGCGCTGATCTGCCGTTTGAATTCATGCTCAACGCGTTGCGGTTGAAGGAGGGTTTTGCCCTGCAGGACTTCACCGCGCGCACCGGTTTGCCCGTGACCGCCATCCAGGCTGCCCTGGAAGCGGCAGAAGGCAAGGGCCTGATTCAGCGCGACTTCACCCACGTGCGACCGACCGAGCGGGGTTTCGACTTCCTGAGCGATCTGCAGGCGCTTTTCCTGCCCACCTGAAGCCTTTGCATGGCGGACCCGAAGCGTCCTTCATTCCACCGGTGAAGTCCTGAAAAGATAGCTGGCAGTGACCATTCGACGCTGGGAAGGCGCCAAGAACACTCTGAATATAGGCCAGATGACCTTCCAGCCGTCGTTTCAGTCCATGCGCCCCTTGTCTGGGGTGGTTTCCGGCGGCGACGGCTTCGCCCATCGAACGGCGACCCATGGGACCACCGGCGCAATCCCCGCCATCACCAGCACCACCACCGCCCCTGACGGCAGGTCGAAGCGCGCGGAAAGTGCCAGCCCCAGCAGGTAGCCGAGCGCGCCGATGGCGTAAGCGACTGGCAGTCGCAGGGCAGGGCGCAGACTTCGCACCGCCAGCGCCGGCACGATCAGGCTGGTGAACACCAGGTACACGCCCACGAGCTGCACGGATGCCGTGACCGCCAGCGAGAACAGCAGGTAGAACCCTGCTCGCCCGAGCCGCTCACGCAGCCCGAACCACAAGGCCAGCACCAGCACGGTCAGTGCCGCCATACCGATGAGCTGCTGGGTCGAGACCCACAGGATCTGCCCCACCAGCAGGTCCTTCAGGTGCTCGCCGCCGTGCGGGTTGCCCGCCAGCAGCAACAGGCCGGCGCACGAGGCCAGCACGAACAGCACGCCGATCAGCGCCTCCTGGATGTCGGGCCAGCGCCGCTCGGTCCAGGTCAGCGCCAGGGCGCCAAGCAGGGCTGCCGACAGGGCCGCCGCCTGCACCGCCCAGCCTTGCGGCTCGAAGCCCATCGCGTCCGCCGCGATGACACCGATGCCGGCAATCTGCGCGATCGCCAGGTCGATGAAGACGATGCCGCGCTGCAGCACCTGCGCGCCCAGCGGCACATGGGTGGCCAGCACCAGCAGGCCGGCCAGCAGGGCGGGCAGCAAGATGTGCCAGTCGATGGCCGTGGACGTCATCGGGCGCCCTTCAGCAGCCGCTGCACCGTGTCGTCGAACAGCGAGAACAGGTCTTTCGCCTGCTCATTGCCACCCACGGTGAAGGGCAGCACCACGACCGGCAGCTTCGTGCGATCGGCCAGCCATTCCGCACCCCGGCCGTCGTTGTAGGCCGCGCGCAGGATCATCTTGGCTGGCTTGGCCTGTAGACCGGCCAGCACCGCGCTCAGGTGCGCGCTGGTGGGCTCCACGCCGGGCTTGGGTTCCAGCACGGCCACCTCCACCAGCCCCAGCCATTGCTGCAGGTACGGAAACGCCTTGTGCTGCACCACGACCGGCACGCCGCGCAGCGGTGAGGCTTCCTTGTCCCAGCGCTGGATGGCCGCCTTCCAGCGCGCCAGGAAGTCCGCGCTGCGCGCCTGGTAGACAGCAGCATTGGCCGGGTCGAGCTCGGCCAGGCGGCGTGCGAGGGGCTCGGCCACCAGCGCAAGGTTGCGCGGGTCGGTCTGGATGTGCGGGTTGCCGGCGGCGTGCACGTCGCCATCGGCCCGGTCCAGACGGTCTGGAATTTCGAGTTTTCGGACGTACGCAGCGGCTTCGAAGTTGCCGGGTTTACCGGGCTGTATCGCGCTGTTGCCCGACTGGCGGATCAGCAGCGGCAGCCAGCCGACCTCCAGGTCGGCGCCGGTGCAGACCGCCAGCTGGGTATTGCGTGCGGCCGCAACCAGGCTCGGGCGGGCTTCGATGCGGTGGGGGTCTTGCAGGCCTGTCGTGGCCACGTAGACGCTGGCCTTGTCGCCAGCCAGTTCCTTGACCAGCGCGCCCCATTCGGGTTCGCAGGCCAGCACCTTGATGTCGGCCCGAGCGGTCTGCATGCCAAGTGCCAGTAGCACGGTCGACGCGATAGGAATCAGTCTCTTCATGGTATTTCTTTCAATAGCCGTGGGCGCCGTGGGAACCCAGACTCATCATGTACTGGATCATGATCTGGTTGTCGGTCAGGCCATAGCGGGCGCGGTCCTGGGCCAGCTGCAGTCGTACGCGGCTGTATTCGCTGGGCGCCCAGTCGAACATCAGCGTGGTGCGGTTTGGCGAGTAGGACGGCAGGTAGAGGTTCTCCGTGTTGCTGGAGGCGTTGACGTTGCCGACGTCGAGCCGGTCGTAGCGCAAACCCACCCGCCACTCGGGCAGGAACTTGTACACCGCCTGCGCGTACCAGCCGCTCTGGGCTGAACGGAAGCTGTCGGCCAGCGCCTGACCGCCTTCGTCGTAGACCAGCGAGCCGGATTCCAGGCGGCGGAAGTATTCGCCCTGCAGCGTCAGGCTGGTTCGCGTCGAATTGCCATTGGGGGACCATTTCCAGACCGCATCCAGGATGCCCAGGCGGGTGTTGCCGGTGAACACGTTGCTGACCGGGTTGCCAGCGCTGTCGATGTCCTCGAAGGGGCGGTCGTAGGCTTTGGCCCAGACCATGGAGGCGCCGGCGCGCCAGCTGTTGCTGGCAGCGACGTCGCCCCCGGTGTGGGCGAACAAGGTGCCGGTGCCCGGCTTCTTGCGATTGCCGGTGCCGCTGGGGTACTCGCCTGCGGCACCGATCCCGCCACCGAGTTCGATGAACTGGGAGGTCGGCAATACCGCCTTGATCTGCAGGCCGTCCTGCGCCAGCGCGCCACCCAGGAACACCTGGTAGGCGAGTGGGGCATTGATGAAGTCCCAGGTGTGGGCGTGCTTGTCGTTCTGATACCCGACGGACGCCAGGAAGCGACCGGCTTTCAGCCCCAGGCCACCCGGCAGCGACGTGGTCTGGATGAAGGCCTCCTCGACCGAGGCCGAGTTGTCGGCGGCCAGCGCCACGCTCATCGAGCCGTAGAACCAAGGATCGATGGTGGCAGACATCGTCAGCTCCGACTCGCCCAGCGAGAAACCCTGCACGCCCGGCCCGATCTCGCCGCCCGTCAGGAAGCCGGGAATGCGGTACTGCGTCGGGTCCTTGGAAAAACTGGCGTAGCTGCCGGCCAGTACCAGGGCGATGTCCGGGTTGAAGCCCTTGCCCGCGGAAGGGGCGGCGGGAGGGGCTCCAGCCGAAGGTGGCGGGGTGGCCACTGCGACCGTGGGCGCAGACGACGGGGCCGCTTGTGCCGCAGGCAATTGGCCGGCGGACGCCGCCTGGGTAGCCAAGCTGGCCTCGGCCTGTTTCAGCCGCACCTCGAGCGCTTTGAGTTGGGTTTCATAGTCCTTGCGCATGGCGGCAATCTCTTGCTGAAGTTGTTGCAGCTGGGTGTTGTCGGCAGCAAGCAGCGGCGGCGAAGCGATGGCCAACGCAATCAGCGTAGCGGAAAAAGGGATGGGTCGGTTCATGGCGAGGCGTTTCCGAAAGGGTCGGCGGCGGCATGACAACGCAGTCGCGCCACAACCGATGAACAAGAGAGAAGAGGTCTTGGCCGACCGCACTCCTTGCCGGGCAAGGGTGGGAAGGGTTCGACAGGGGCCGGTACGGCCCGGAGACAATCAGGCCAGTGCCGGAGGCGCTCTGGACGCGTAGGCGGTGAAGGCGGATGCGCGGCACGCGACCGCCTTGCAGGGAAACGCCGAGGCCTGCGCCGGCGCTTGCGGCAGGGCCAAGTCCGCAACGGGCATGGCGCCGTCAACCGAAGCAAACTGCAGACACTGTTCGCAAACGGCTTCGTGCTCCGGCGCTCCGTCCTGGACATGAACCGCATCCAGCGCACGCAGCACATGCGACAGGCCGTGCCACTGCCAGCCCGCGCCCATCCACAGGCTGGTGGCCATGCAGATCCAGACGAGCAGGTGGCGGGGGTGGCGCATGAGCGTGTTCATTGGAGGATCACGGCATTGTAGGCGTCGGGATCTGGGTCAGCGCCGCCCTTGGAGGGCCAGCGCCCGATGTGCATGGGCGGGTTCAGCCCCAGATCACGGAGCGCATCGAGATCGATGCCGCCTGGAAACCGGTGTTGAAAAAACGGGGCATCTCGTTGGCGCTGGCGGCGCCGGCCGCGTACAGCAGCGGCAGGTAGTGGTCGTAAGTGGGATGGGCCAGCCGGGCCACTTCGCCCAGTGCCTGGAAATTCTGCAACTCGCCCAGCTGGCCGTTGGCGATCTGCTTCTGGATGGCGGCGTCGAACGCCTGGGCCCAGTCGTAGGCCTCGTTGTCAGCGACCCCGCGTCGCACCGCGCGCAGGTTGTGCACGATGTTGCCGGTGCCCACGATCAGCACACCTCGGTTGCGCAGCTGCTGGAGCTGCTTGCCCAGCGCATAGTGCTCCGACGGCGCGCGGCTGTAGTCCATGCTGAGCTGCAGCACCGGGATGTTGGCCAAGGGAAACATGGGCTTCAGGACCGACCAGGTGCCATGGTCGAAGCCCCATTCAGACGGGTCGACACCCAGCGGCTTGCCGGTTGCGGGGGACTTCAGCTCGCGCGCGAGCGTGGCCGCCACCGCCGGCGCACCCGGTGCCGGGTACTGCTGGTCAAAAAGCGCCTGCGGAAAGCCGCCGAAGTCATGGATCGTCTTGGGTCGGGCCATGCCGGTCAGCTGCCAGCCCCCGTCGGTCAGCCAGTGGGCCGAAATGCACAGGATCAGCTGGGGCGCCTCGGGCCGCTTCAGCAGTTCGGTGCCCATCGCCTGCCAGGTGCGGCGCCATGCGGTGTCCTCGATGGCGTTCATGGGGCTGCCGTGGCCCACGAACAGCACCGGCATCCGGGGTGAGGGCTTCAGCGCCTGGATCAGGGGCTGGACGGCGGCGTCGGAAAGAGGGGTCATGAACGGGGTGGTTCCTGCGGCCAGGGTGGCCAGAAAGTGTCTGCGGTGCATCCTGAGCTTCATCAAGCGGTTGAGGGTCATGGACCCGCCATCGGCCTAGATGGTTCCCGTCGTTTCAACATCGGTTGTCGGGCGCTCCACCCGGCCGTCGGGATGGCGCGCGAAGCGCGCCGGGTCGCGCCCGTGGACGGGCGCATCGTCAGGCCAGGGCCAGCCGCCGAACTGGTTGCGCCGGTAGTCCTGCATCGCCTGCATGATCTCGGCCTGCGTGTTCATCACGAACGGGCCGTACTGTGCCACCGGCTCGCCGATCGGCTGGCCTTGCAGGAGCAGGAACTCGCCGACCGCCTGCTCGTTGTTGTGCAGCTCCACAGCCTGATCGGCACGGAGTTCGATGGCGGCCGGGGCCGCGATGCGCTGGCCGCCCACCGTCACGGCATCGCCCTTGAAGAAATACAGGTGGCGGCGTGTGCCCTTGCCGGCGGCCGCGGGCAGCGTCCAGCGCGCGCCGGGCGCCATCGTGACTGTCCAGATCGCCAGGTCCGCGTCGGCCTGGGCCGCACGCGAGTTGGGTGGTGGCGCCAGCGGAACCACCTGCGGCGCGGTCGGTACCCGCCCGGCGACCACCGTCACCTCGGTGGCGCGGCCGTTCGCGTCAAGCTGCGTGACGCGTGGAATGGTGTCCGACCAGAACATCGTGAAATACGGCTCCACCATCTTGCTGCGTGCCGGCAGGTTCAGCCAGATCTGGAACAGCTCCAGCGGGTTGGCAGCGTGCTGGTGCAGCAGCGGAAACATCTCCGAGTGCACCACGCCGCGGCCCGCTGTGAGCCACTGCACGTCGCCGCGCCCGAAGCGAGCCTGCGCGCCCAGCGAGTCGGAATGGTCGATCAGCCCCTTGCGGACGATGGTCACGGTCTCGAAGCCCCGGTGCGGGTGCTGGGGAAAGCCCGGCACCGTGGCGCCGTGGTACAGGCTCCAGCCGTCCTTGCGGCTGAAGTCCTGTCCGATGTCGCGGCCGGCCAGCGAGGCGGCCGGGCCCATCTGCGCGTTGCCCAGCGGATAGGCATCGTCGTGGTAGGCGCAGAACAGGAAGGGGTCGGCTGTCTCCCACGGAAAACCCAAAGGCTGGACGCGGATGATGGGGTGGGAATCGGACATGGCGGGGCGCTCGATCGAGCCGCAGTGGAGGGTGGCGGGATGATAAGTCGGGTGCGCTGCTGCTGCAGGCGGGCGCCTTTAGCGCATTCGAGTAGCTATACGATTGATAGCTACTGGTGACCATCTGACGCTGGGAAATGGCCGAAAAAGCATTAAGAACCCGCGAAGAGCCCGGTTTACAGGCGGCCTGACCGCTCACCAACTCGCGTGCAGCAGCAGCCAGCCGGGAAGGCCCAGGTAGAGGACGGCCAGCGCCATGCGTTCCAGAGTGGCGCGCACGGCAGCCGTTTGCGGAGGGTGCACGGCCAGTGTCAGCAAGGTTGCCGCTTCGACCACCGCACGCAGCGCCGCTGCGCAGAGCACCACGCCCATGGTCCAGGAGGCCCACCAGAGGGCGAACGTGAGGCCGTAAGCTTTGAGGCCGAAAGTGTAGAACTCGCCGAACCAACCGCCGTAGGCGATGTTCTGGTGCAGGTGAAAGGCCGGCAGGGCCAGCAGAAGCGGGAACAGCAGAAACCTCACCCAGGGGCTGTCGAACCGCCCGCGCCGCACCGACGCCACCGCTTGGGCATAGCGCACCGCGCGCGACGGGGCTTTCGCCAGCATGGCCGGGGCGCCTGCGGCTTCGAGCGCGCCGGCCAGTGCGAGCGGGTCGGCAGTGGCCAGGTGGTAGGTGGGCGCCTGTGCCGGCGTCAGGTGCAGTGTCAATCCTGTGCCCGGCGTGGGCAGCGGCCAGAGCGTCACGGCGGCGATGTCCTTCATCGCAATGTCCAGCCGCTGCTTGCCGCGTTGCAGGACCAGCATGCCTGGGTCCACCGAGAGCCGGGCCGAGTACGCCAGCAGCACGCATCCGGCCACGGCTTCCGGCAACAGGAAAAAGCCGGCAAACAGGCGCATCTGGGCCAGGGTGTTGCCGCGCAGCGTGTCGTCGAGCAGCATGGCGGCGCCCATTCCCAGCAGGCTCAACCGGGCAAAGCCGCGCAGCAGGCCGGCGAGCAGGCGCGCCGAGCCTGGCAGGACCGATGCCTGAGCCGGGGTGTGAACAGGCGTCGGGACGGGCGCCTCGCCGCTGGCGTGGCGGGTGAGCCACCGTGGCGATGCCGCCAGCAAGGTCAGAAAGACCAGGAATCCAACGCCCAGGGGTCCCACCCAATCGCCCCACATCACCATCAAGGTGCGCGGGGGCTGGGGCACCGGCAGTTGCCCGACCACCAGCGTTCGCTCGCCCATGTTTGAGCCGGCCACCACCGCGCCCGTGGCGTCGATCACCGCGCTGGTGCCATTGGACGTGACCCGAAACTGCGGCAGGCGGGTCTCGATACTGCGAAACGCCGCCGCTGTGTGATGGATTCGAGCGCCCAACGGATAGCGGGTGAACCAGGAGTCGTTCGACAGGGTCAGGATCGCCCGCGCGCCCAGGCGGGCCCCCTCGATCGCGAGCAGGGTGTCGACATCGTCCAGGCAGATGGAGGCCATCACCGGCACCTCGCGGCCGTCCCGGAGCCGCAACGGAAACACCCTGGCGCCGTCTCCCGCAAGCCAGGAGCCGGTCCAGGGCAGCCATCGCCGCAGGGCCGGGCCGTCCAGCCAATGCGGCACATACTCGGTCAGCGGGAACAAACGGGTCTTGCGGTAGAAGCCCAGCAGCCCTGATTCAGGGAGCACAAACGCTGCCGCGTTGTACTCGCCGCGAGCATCCTTCTCGTAGGTGCCGAACACGAACGGCACCTTGGCGGCATTGACGATGGTCTGGATCGCGGCGTCGAACTCGGCGCCGGCCTCACTCTTGGGGTTGCCGAAGGTGGTGGGGTAGACGGTTTCCGACCAGAGCACGGCGTCGGCGCGCTGGCGCTCCACCGCGTCGTAGGTCATCGCGAAATGCGTGTCGAGAACTTCGCGCACCACCGCTTGGGCGCCGGATTCGCGTCGGCGCTGCTCGTAATCGACCAGATTGGACTGCACCATCCCGACCCGCAGCGTTTCACCGGACGGCGCGGGGTGCAGGGCCAGTGCAAAAAAACCATAGGCGGCGATCACGCCAGGCACCAGCGCGGCGTAAACCATCGGCTTGCTGACCTTGCGCCATCCACCGGCGCGGCGCGCCCAGGCCAGCGCAAACCCTTCATTCGCCAGCAACAACAGCACCGTCAGCCCGGCGCTGCCGCCGAGGTCGGCAAACTGGCGCATGACGGCAGACGGGTAGAGCCCATAACCCAGGGTGTCGCCCAAGACCTTGGGCAGCGCCCATTCGGCGCCCACCCACGCGGCGGCCGCGGCCAGCGCACGCACGGCGGGGCCATGCCGTTTCCCGGCCAGGTGGCGGACCAGGGAAAAAGCCAGGAACTGCGGCTGAAAGACGGGCGCCAGCAGCAGCAGAACCGCCAGGCCGATGGAGCCCCCGACCCGCGTGTAGTCGCCGATGGCCAGGCCGAACCACCAGAACGCCGCAGCCGTGAACGCCACCGACATGAGCCATGCGCTCATCAGCGCGCCAGGCAGTGTTGGGCGGGTGTCCATCGTGCAAAGCCATGGCACCAGCATGACCAAGCCCAGCACCCAGGCGTGGCCGCCGTGCACGTAGATGGCCGACAACACCCCGCTCAGGGCGATACCGGCCAACATGCGCCCGCCAGGGCGCCTGAAAGAGGGCATGGAGACCATGAGGCTAGTTCGGTCCGGCGGCGGGTGGCGGAATCACGATGCGCCGGATGGGCAAGCCGGGGGGCGCGAGTTCCGGGGGGACCACGCGGTTCGCTGGCATTTCCACCGGTTTCTGCTGGGCGTCGAGCAGTTGGAATCCCGGCGCAAACATCAGAATCGCCTCGATGCGTTGCCCGTCGTCGGTCGCCTGGTGGTGGCGCACGTAGCCCGGCGGCAAGGCATAGTCTTCAGGCACCGCCAACCCGATCAACGGTGGTCGGGTGCCCGGGGGCGAGAAGGCACCCAGTCCGGTGGACACGCCAGCCTCGTTCAGTCGGGTGATGACTTCAGCCATGCTGGGTTGTGCGCCGCGCGGGACATAAGAAGAGAGATCGCGGGTCGGATCGTTGTCCCGTTCCGGGTCCGGGACCACAGGATGTGTTGCCTGGGGGGCTTGCCACGTGGGGACGTCTTTCTGAATGCGCCACACCGCCAGGCCCGGGTCTTCGGCGGCAGAGCGGGTGGAAGGCAGGGGAGGGTGAGCCACCGCGGTCGCTTCGGGCGGCGAATCGGGCACAAACAGGAACCAGGCCAACCCGCTGGCCGCGAGCAGCGCCGCAACAACAAGAAGGCCCCTATTGGGGCCCCAGACTGGTCTCTCGGCCGGTCTCTCGGCCGCATCGGTTTTGCTCTTGCGTCGCAATACCTGATTCCAGTGTCCCGACCGCAATCAGGGTGACGCGGGGTTGTAGGTGGATACCGCCCAGCCCATGCGTTCGTGCCCGTACTGGTTCCAGATCGGACTCTTCCCGCCCGCAAAGGACGTGTAGCGCGGGGCGCCTGAGCCGGTGGTACCGCCGAACAGGCCGGCCGTCACAGTACCCCCGGTGTAGGTGGGGTGCGTGTCGTCCGACTGGATGTAGTCAAAACTGCTGCTGGCCGAAACGAAGTGGGCATTGGCGTCGCGCAACGTCGCCTTCAACGTGCTGGTGATGCGAGTCAGGTAGCTGGCTTCACTGTCACCGGAAACGTAGCGCAAGGCGTCCGAGTCGATCTGCCCGTCGCCGTTGCTGTCGTAGTCGGCCCCCATGTACTGGGCAAAGTTGTCCGCGCACTGGAAGCCCTTCTGACGCGCGTATTCGCACATCCAGTAGTTCATGGCGGCCAGCTTGGGCAGGAACTTGTCGCGCAGGTTGATCGTGGCGCCGGTGGTGGCGTCCTTGCAGGTGCTCTGCACGTTGTCGGCGGCGTAGCCCGGATAGTGCAGGTTGGAGATCACCTTGACCTTGACACCGGCATACGCGTTGGCATTGATGTAGTCCATCGCAGCGGCCACATAGGTCTTGCAGTTGTTGACAGCAGCGTCCATGCCGCTGTAATTGCAGGTCCCGGTCTGCTTCTTGAAGGCGGTACGGGCCTGCAGCCCATCATTTCCGCACATCTCGAACGTGACGGCGCGGGTGCTGGCGTTCTGCATGTAGGAACGCTCGGCCACGATCTTGTTGTTGTAGATGTCGGAGGCAACCGCACCGGACTTGGTGCGCCGCACACTTTCAATGTCCGCGTTCCAAAGCGCCGAAAGGTACTCGGCATCCACCGTGGGCGCCGAGAACTTGGCCGCGTTGGTGGTTGAGCCGTTGTAGCCCGCGTAGATCGAATCCCCATAGGCCACCACGCGGTACTTGGTGGTGGTGCCGGCCCGGTCGATCGTCCAGGAGACGTTCTGGTTCAGGGTGCTGGCTGACGCTGCGGACCCAAAAGCCATGAGCGCAAGGGCGGGGATCAAAGCGAGCAAAGCAGAACGCAATAGAGATTTCATGTCATCGCACCTCAGGTTGGAGTGGTTACCGTACCTCTTGGGCACTGAGCCCTCTGCACAACGCGCAGTCTCCCTTTGCGGCCAAAGCCTACCTATAGGGATAACCCGCAGAGAGACAAAGGGCCGCTTGGCTCGCCCGGGTGGTGCAAAAGAAAAAGCGCCTCGAGTGGCGCTTGATTCTTCAGGGTCTGGCGGAGACGGTGAGATTCGAACTCACGGACGGTTACCCGTCGGCAGTTTTCAAGACTGCTGGTTTAAACCACTCACCCACGTCTCCGAAGGCTGGCCGGGATTCTACCCGCAGGCCGGGCGCGGCCGAGGGGCTCAGGCGGGCTGCAGCATGCCTTTTTGCTCAATGAAGGCGATCACCTCGGCCAGGCCGGCATTGGTCTTGAGGTTGGTCATCACGAAGGGCTTGAGCCCCTGGGCGTTGGTGCGCATGCGCCGGGTGTCGGCCTCCATCACGGCCAGGTCCGCGCCCACGTAGGGGGCCAGGTCGGTCTTGTTGATGACGAACAGGTCGCTCTTGGTGATGCCAGGGCCGCCCTTGCGCGGGATCTTCTCGCCGGCGGCCACGTCGATCACGTAGATGGTGAGGTCGCTGAGCTCGGGGCTGAAGGTGGCGGCCAGGTTGTCGCCGCCGCTTTCCACGAACACGATGTCGGCGTTCGGGTGCTCGGCCAGCATGCGGTCGATGGCTTCCAGGTTGATCGAGCAGTCTTCGCGAATGGCGGTGTGCGGGCAGCCACCGGTCTCCACGCCCATGATGCGGTCGGCCGGCAGCGCGCCGCTGACGGTGAGCAGGCGCTGGTCTTCCTTGGTGTAGATGTCGTTGGTGATGGCCACCAGGTCGTAGCGCTCGCGCAGGGCCTTGCAGAGCATCTCCAGCAGCGTGGTCTTGCCGGAGCCCACGGGCCCGCCGATGCCCACGCGCAGGGGCGGCAGCGGCTTGGTGCGGTGGGGGATGTGGTGCAGGGCGGTCATGGAGCTTTCGGGTCGATGGGGTTGGACGGGGCGGCGGCCCGCTCAGGAGCGGAACAGCCGCGAATACTGGGTTTCGTGCCGGGCCGACAAAATGGCCAGCATCGGGGCGAAGGCCTGCTGCGTGCCGGCGGGGCGCGCCAGCGCGGCTTCGACCGCGTCGGGAATCTCGCGCGTGAGCCGCGCCAGGATGCGCTGGCCGGCGTTCTGGCCCAGCGGCACGGCTTTCAGCGCCGCCTGCACCATGTTCTCGGCCCAGCCGAAGGCGTAGGCCAGGGCGATGTCGCGCACGGGCGCGCCGGTGCGCGAGGCGGCCAGCGCAAAGGCGACCGGGTAGGTGGGGTCGAAGCCGGCCAGCGCCTCGATGGCGGCCAGGCGGGGGGCGTCGCCGGCGTCCTGGTTGCGCAGCCATTCCAGCAGGGAGCGGCCCATTTGCTCGGCCTGCAGGCGCAGCTCGCTGCTTTCGCGCGTGTGCAGCACCCAGTCGTTGAGCGTGCGCACCCGCGCCAGGTCGCCGGCCTGCCAGGCGGCCACGGCCTGCGCCAGCACGGGCAGGTCGGCGCGCGCCAGCGTCAGGTGCAGCTGATCGGTCAGCCAGTCGGACGCTTCGCTTTCAGTAGCAACAAATGACCGATCGACGCTGGCTTCTAGCCCTTCTGAGTATGAAAAGCCGCCAATGGGCAGCGCGGGAGAGGCCAGCCAGATCAGTTGCAGCAGGCTGGCGGCCGCCAGCGGGCTGGCGCCGGGGCTCATCCGTGGTGGTGCCCGCAGCCCGGGCCGTGCACATGGGGCTGGGCAGCGGCGACGACCGGGATCGCCACGCGCGCCGCCGGCGCGGTCAGTGCGTGGGCGTGCGTGTGACCGTGGCCGGCATCGTGGGCATGGTCGTGATCGTGATCGTGACCATGGCTGTGGCCATGACCGTGCCCGCCGGCCGCGTAGGCGCCGCCTTCGGGCTCGAAGGCGTCCTGGGCTTCGGTCACGGTCAGGTGCATGGCGCGCAGCATGTCGGCCAGCACGTGGTCGGGCTCGATCTTCAGGTGATCCGGCTGCAGCTCGATGGGCACGTGGCGGTTGCCCAGGTGGTAGGCGGCGCGGGTCAGGTCAAAGGCGGTGCCGTGCTCGGTGCACGCGGTGATCACCAGCACCGGCTGCGGCGCGGCCAGCACGCGCACCAGCGAGCCGTCCTCGGCCACCAGCACGTCGCCGCCGCGCACCACGGTGCCGCGCGGCAGAAAGATGCCGAGTTCGCGCCCGGTGCTGTCGGTGGCGGCGAAGCGGCTTTTCTGGCGCACGTCCCAGTCGAGCTCGACGGTGGCGGCGTGCTTGAGCAGGGCGCTGGCCAGGCCGCGCCCCTGCGCGATGACTTTGGAGACCTGGATCATGGATTGGATCGGATTCAGAACAGGAAGTAACGCTGCGCCATTGGCAGCTTGACCGCGGGCTCGCAGGTCAGCAGGTGGCCGTCGGCGCGCACGGTGTAGGTCTGCGCGTCGATCTCCATCCTGGGCAGGTAGTGGTTGTGCACCATGTGCTGCTTGCGCACGCCGCGGATGGCCTTGACGGCTGACACCGGCTTGGCCAGGCCGAAGCGCTCCTTGATGCCCGCATTCAACCCGGCCTGCGACACAAAGGTGAGCGAGCCGCGCGTCAGCGCGCCCCCGTAGGCGCCGAACATGGGCCTGTAGTGCACCGGCTGCGGCGTGGGGATGGAGGCGTTCGGGTCACCCATGGCGGCCATGGCGATTAAGCCGCCCTTCAGGATCAGGGCCGGCTTGACGCCGAAGAAGGCCGGCTTCCAGATCACCAGATCGGCCCACTTGCCGACTTCGATGCTGCCCACCTCGTGGCTGATGCCGTGGGCGATGGCCGGGTTGATGGTGTACTTGGCCACGTAGCGCTTCACGCGGAAGTTGTCATGGCGGGCCGGGTCTTCGGGCAGCTTGCCGCGCTGCGCCTTCATCTTGTCGGCGGTCTGCCAGGTGCGGATGACGACCTCGCCCACGCGGCCCATGGCCTGGCTGTCGCTGCTCATCATGCTGATGGCGCCCAGGTCGTGCAGGATGTCTTCAGCGGCGATGGTTTCCTTGCGGATGCGGCTTTCGGCAAAGGCCAGGTCTTCGGCAATGCCGGCGTCCAGGTGGTGGCACACCATCAGCATGTCCACATGCTCGTCCAGCGTGTTGCGCGTGTACGGCATGGTGGGGTTGGTGGAGCTGGGCAGGAAGTTGGCCTCGCCCACCACCTTCAGAATATCGGGCGCGTGGCCGCCGCCAGCGCCCTCGGTGTGGAAGGCGCACAGGCCGCGGCCCTTCGTGGCGGCGATGGTGTTCTCCACGAAGCCGCTCTCATTGAGCGTGTCGGAGTGGATGGCCACCTGCGTGTCGGTGGCCTCGGCCACGTCCAGGCAGTTGCTGATGGCGGCCGGTGTGGTGCCCCAGTCTTCGTGCAGCTTCAGGCCGATGGCGCCGGCGTTGATCTGCTCGTGCAGCGCGGCGGGCAGGGCGGCGTTGCCCTTGCCCAGGAAGCCCAGGTTCATCGGAAAGGCATCGGCCGCCTGCAGCATGCGCTCCATGTTCCACGGCCCCGGCGTGCAGGTGGTGGCAAAGGTGCCGGTGGCCGGGCCGGTGCCGCCGCCCAGCATGGTGGTCACGCCGCTGGCCAGGGCCTCCTCGATCTGTTGCGGGCAGATGAAGTGGATGTGGCTGTCGATGCCGCCAGCGGTGACGAGGTTGCCCTCCACACTGATGACCTCGGTGCCCGGGCCGATGATGATGTCCACGCCGGGCTGGGTGTCGGGGTTGCCGGCCTTGCCGATGGCCACGATGCGCCCGCCCTTCAGGCCGATGTCGGCCTTGACGATGCCCCAGTGGTCGACGATCAGCGCGTTGGTCAGCACCGTGTCCACGGCGCCTTCAGCGCGCGTCTTCTGGCTTTGCGCCATGCCGTCGCGGATGGTCTTGCCGCCGCCGAACTTGACCTCTTCGCCGTAGCCGCCGGCGCGCAGGGTGTAGTCGTGCTCGACTTCGATGATCAGGTCGGTGTCGGCCAGGCGAAGCCGGTCGCCGACGGTGGGGCCGAACATTTCGGCATAGGCGCGTTTTCCGATGGTGGCCATGTCAGTGTGCCTCCCGCCGGGCCGCCCCAAGGGAGGCAGCGGCCCCCGTGGGGGGCAGTGAATACACGCAGTGATGAACGTGGGGGCTCATAGTCTTCCTTGTGTCAAGCCGCGAAAGCCGTACACCGCGCGCTCGCCGGCGTAGTCCACCAGTTCGACGGTGCGCTGCTGGCCGGGCTCGAAGCGCACGGCGGTGCCCGAGGCGATGTTCAGGCGCATGCCGCGCGCGGCCTCGCGGTCGAAGCCCAGCGCGCCGTTGGTTTCGCTGAAGTGATAGTGCGAGCCGACCTGGATCGGGCGGTCACCGGTGTTCTGCACCACCAGGCTCAGGGTGCGGCGCCCCGGGTTCAGCGGGTGTTCACCCTCGTCGATCAGAAGTTCTCCAGGAATCATGGAACGCTCCGTGGGGCAGGTTGGCAAGAGGCATTCGGGCACGCAGGCGCGTCGGGTCCGGCGGCACGAACACTACGATGTTGATAGCTGAATGTGACCATTCGACGCTGGGAAATGGCAAGAAAGATTCAAAATTTGGCTCAGAGGATCGGCTGGTGCACCGTCACAAGCTTGGTGCCGTCCGGAAACGTGGCCTCGACCTGGATGTCGGGGATCATCTCGGGCACGCCGTCCATCACGTCGGCGCGGGTCAGCACGGTGCGGCCTTCGCTCATGAGCTGGGCCACGGTCTTGCCATCGCGCGCGCCCTCCATCACGGCGGCGCTGATCAGCGCCAGGGCCTCGGGGTAGTTCAGCTTCAGGCCGCGCGCCTTGCGCCGTTCCGCCAGCAGGGCGGCCGTGAAGATCAGCAGCTTGTCTTTTTCACGAGGAGTCAGTTCCATGTCGTTTCACTCAATACTTTGATGGACCCGCTCGTGCAGCCGCAGATGCCGGCCGAACGCGGGGTGTGAGTTCCATGATGGGTCGAAGCAGGCGGTGAGCACAGGGAGAAGGCGCTCATTGTGATGCAACTTGCATGCCGGTGCGCGCCCTGATGAACGATTCGGGTGCATGCGGGCAGCAAAGGGCTGAGTTGTTCCCGGCTCGACAGGCGTGCGCTTTGCTTTGGTGCGTGGAATAAGCTCCAGGATGGTGCACGGGCGCCCATCTGTCGTCTCCGAAAAGGAATGCAGCCGGTGACAGGGAGTTGGCACGGTGCTTGCGAAGCAGGGTTCAGCGGCTTGATCGCAGGCTGCCCAACCTTACTGGCCGACCCACTCTTTCACTCTGGAGAATCACCATGAATCGTCGAGGACATCTCAAGACCATCGCTGCCGCCGCTGCCGTGGCAGCGGGCGCACTGACCTTCGCCACCCAAGCCCAGGCACAAGCCAAGGACACCATCAAGGTGGGCGTGCTGCACAGCCTGTCCGGCACCATGGCCATCTCTGAAACGGTGTTGAAGGACACGGTGCTGATGGCCATTGACGACATCAACGCCAAGGGCGGCCTGCTGGGCAAGAAGCTCGAGGCCGTCGTGGTGGATCCAGCCTCCAACTGGCCGCTGTTCGCCGAAAAGACCAAGCAGCTGCTGGGCCAGGACAAGGTTGCCGTCATCTTCGGTTGCTGGACGTCCGTGTCGCGCAAGTCGGTGCTGCCGGTGGTGGAAGAAATGAACGGCCTGCTGTTCTACCCTGTTCAGTACGAGGGTGAAGAGCTGTCCAAGAACGTGTTCTACACCGGTGCCGCGCCCAACCAGCAGGCCATTCCGGCCGTGGACTACCTCATGAGCAAGGAAGGCGGCGGCGCCAAGCGCTGGGTGCTGCTGGGCACCGACTACGTGTATCCGCGCACCACCAACAAGATCCTGCGCGCCTACCTCAAGAGCAAGGGCGTAAAGGACAGCGACATCGACGAGAAGTACACCCCGTTCGGCCACAGCGATTACCAGACCATCGTGGCCGACATCAAGAAATTCTCGGCCGGTGGCAAGACCGCGGTCGTGTCGACCATCAACGGCGACTCCAACGTGCCCTTCTACAAGGAACTGGGCAACGCCGGCCTGAAGGCCAAGGACGTGCCGGTGGTGGCCTTCTCCGTGGGCGAGGAAGAGCTGCGCGGCGTGGACACCAAGCCGCTGGTGGGCCACCTGGCGGCCTGGAACTACTTCATGTCGATCAAGAGCCCGGCCAACGATGCCTTCATCAAGCAGTGGAGCGCCTACGCCAAGGCCAAGAAGATTCCGGGTCACATGGACAAGCCGCTGACCAACGATCCGATGGAGGCCACCTGGATCGGTTTCAACATGTGGGCCCAGGCCGTGAAGAAGGCCAACTCCACCGACGTGGACAAGGTGATCGCCGCCATGGCCGGCCAGACCTTCAATGCGCCCAGCGGCATCGTGAGCAAGATGGACGAGAAGAACCACCACTTGCACAAGTCGGTGTTCATTGGCGAGATCAAGGCCGACGGCCAGTTCAACGTGGTCTGGAAGACGCCGGGCCCGGTCAAGGCCAAGCCGTGGTCGCCGTACATCGAAGGCAACGACAAGAAGCCTGACGAGCCGGCCAAGAAGTAAGCACCTCGCGCGCGTCCGATGGGGGGAGGGCGCAGGCCTTTCCCCCTTTTCTTTTTCTGAGTGGGCCACCATGCACCGACTCCGCCTCTTTCGACTGTTTCACGTGCTGATCTGCCTCGGCCTCTGGTCCGGCGCCGTGCAGGCGCTGACCGCCTCTGAAGCCAGCGCCATTGCCGTGGGCGAAACCGACGCCCGTCTTGAGGCCCTCGCCAAGGCGGTTGCCACAGCCGATGACCGCACCGCCGCATTCATCCAGGCATTGGCTGATGATGCGGTCAAGGTGTCCGGCGGCCGAGTCTTCATCGTGCGTGATGGCAAGGGGGTGGATCCCCTGACCGGTCTGGGCATCGCCGTGCCGGCCGATGCCGAGGACGTGGTCAGCAACAACCGGATGCGCGGTGAGCTGGACAACGCGATGGCTGCGCTCAAGCTGTTCAGCAAGGATGACAAGCTGCGCCTGCAGGGCGTCAAGGCCCTGCTCAAGGAGCCGGACGAAGCCCGTCTGCCGCTGGTGGAAAAGGCGCTGGCCGCCGAGAAGGACGAGACCATTCGCACGCAGCTGGAACTGGCCCGTGCGGCCGCGTTGCTGGGCAGCAGCGACAAAGACCGTCGTCTCGAAGCCGCTCGGGCGATGGGACAGAGCAAAACGCCCGAGACCAAGCTCCTGCTCAACGAGCGCATGAAGGCGGAGGCCGACCCCGCGGTCAAGGCGCAGCTCGAAGCCTCCTTGCGCGCCATCGAAGGCGCACTGGCCTGGGGCGACAAGCTCGGCGCCCTGTTCTCGGGCATCAGCCTGGGCTCCATCCTTCTGCTGGTGGCGCTCGGCCTGGCCATCACCTACGGACTGATGGGCGTGATCAACATGGCCCACGGCGAACTCATGATGATCGGCGCCTATGCCACCTACGTGGTGCAGGGCCTGTTCCAGAAGTTTCTTCCCGGTGCCTTTGACTGGTACCTGCTGGCCGCCGTGCCGGTGGCGTTCATGGCGTCGGCGCTGGTGGGCGCCGCGCTGGAGCGCAGCGTGATCCGATTTCTTTATGGCCGGCCCCTGGAAACGCTGCTGGCCACCTGGGGCATCAGCCTGATGCTGATGCAGGGCATCCGGTCGATTTTTGGTGCGCAGAACGTGGGGGTGGAGAACCCTTCGTGGATGAGCGGCGGGGTGCAGGTCCTGTCCAACCTCAGTCTGCCCTACAACCGCCTGGTCATCATCGGCTTTGCCGCTGCCGTGCTGTTGGGCATGGCTTTCCTGATCGGCAAGACCCGCCTGGGTCTGTTCGTGCGCGGTGTCACGCAAAACCGTCCGATCGCGTCCTGCATGGGTGTGAATACCGCCCGTGTCGACACGTATGCCTTTGCGCTGGGCTCCGGCATTGCCGGGCTGGCCGGCTGCGCGCTGAGCCAGGTCGGCAACGTGGGCCCGGACCTGGGCCAGAGCTATATCGTCGACGCCTTCATGGTGGTGGTGCTTGGCGGCGTGGGTCAACTGGCCGGCACGGTCTACGCGGCCATGGGCCTGGGCATCCTGAACAAGTTGCTCGAGGGCTGGACCGGCGCGGTGCTGGCCAAGATCGCCGTGCTGGTGTTCATCATCATCTTCATCCAGAAGCGGCCGCAGGGCATCTTCGCGATGAAGGGCCGGAGCGCAGAAGCATGAGCACGAAAGAGAATTCCCTGACTCTGCCCGCCCCGGCGCCGCTGCTCAGCCGCACCGGCTGGTCGGCCTTCATCGTCGCGCTGATCGTGGTCTGCGCCGTGGCGCCGGTGCTCAACATGGTGGTGCCACAGGGCAGCGTATTCCACATGAGCGACTATGCCGTGGCGCTGGTCGGCAAGATCATGTGCTACGCCATCTGCGCGCTGGCCATGGACCTGATCTGGGGCTACACCGGCATCCTGAGCCTGGGCCACGGCCTGTTCTTCGCGCTCGGCGGCTACGTCATGGGCATGTACCTGATGCGCCAGATCGGCCGCGACGGCAACTACAAGAGCGACCTGCCCGACTTCATGGTGTTCCTGGACTGGAAGACGCTGCCCTGGCACTGGACCTTCAGTGACAGTTTCATCGCCACGCTGATCCTGATCATTGCCGTGCCCGGCCTGGTGGCCTTCGTGTTTGGCTACTTCGCCTTCCGCTCGCGCATCAAGGGCGTGTACTTCTCCATCATCACGCAGGCCATGACCTTTGCCGCGATGCTGCTGTTCTTCCGCAACGAGACCGGTTTCGGCGGCAACAATGGCTTCACCGACTTCAAGCGCATCCTGGGCCTGCCGGTGGCCACGCAGTCGATGCGCATGACCCTGTTCGTACTGACCGGCCTCACTCTGCTGGGCTGCTTTCTGTTTGCGCGCTGGCTGGTGCGCAGCAAGTTCGGCCGCGTGCTGCAGGCGATCCGCGATGCGGAAACCCGGGTGATGTTTTCAGGCTACTCGCCGCTGCCCTACAAGCTGACGATCTGGACCATCTCCGCCATCATGTGCGGCGTGGCCGGCGCGCTGTATGTGCCGCAGGTCGGCATCATCAATCCCGGCGAGATGAGTCCGGCCAACTCGATCGAGATCGCCATCTGGGCGGCCGTGGGCGGACGCGCCACGCTGATCGGACCGATCATCGGCGCTTTCATCGTCAACGGAGCCAAGAGCTGGCTGACCGTCACCGCGCCGGAGTTCTGGCTGTACTTCCTCGGGGCTCTGTTCATCGCTGTCACGCTGTTCCTGCCCAATGGGGTGGTCGGCCTGGTGAAGAAATTGAAGGGAGGTGAAAAGTGACCCCCGACCTGATGGAAGAAGGCGCGCGGATTCGCGAGGCGCGCGCGGCAAGGCCCGCTCCCACCGGAAAGACCGAATCCGGCGGGCGCAAGGCGGGCTTCTCGCGCATCGCCACACCGGGCGAGGTGGACATCACCCACGGCCGCATCCTGTATCTGGAAGATGTCAGCGTGAGCTTCGACGGGTTCAAGGCCATCAACAAGCTGAGCCTGGACATCGCCCCCGGCGAGCTGCGCTGCATCATTGGCCCCAACGGCGCCGGCAAGACCACGATGATGGACATCATCACCGGCAAGACCCGGCCCGACTCGGGCACCGTGTTCTTTGGCAGCACCATCGACCTGCTTCGCCACAACGAGCCGCAGATCGCCCAGCTGGGCATCGGTCGCAAGTTCCAGAAACCCACGGTGTTCGAGCAACTCAGCGTGTTCGAGAACCTGGAACTCGCGCTCAAGACGCACAAGGGCGTGGCCGCTTCGATGCGCTTCCGCCTCGATTCGGCCCAGAGCGACCGCGTCGCCGAGCTGCTGCACACCATCCATCTGGCCGACAGCGTGCGGCGCATGGCCGGCAACCTGAGCCATGGCCAGAAGCAGTGGCTGGAGATCGGCATGCTGCTGATGCAGGACCCCAAGCTGCTGCTGCTCGACGAGCCCGTGGCCGGCATGACCGACGAGGAAACCGCCCGCACCGCCGAGCTCTTCCTCACGCTCAAGGGCAAGCACAGCCTGATGGTGGTGGAGCACGACATGAGCTTTATCAAGACCATCAGCGAGATCGTCACCGTGCTGTGCGACGGCTCCGTACTGGCGCAAGGCACGCTGGACCAGGTGCAGGCGGACGAGCGCGTGATCGAGGTGTATCTTGGCCGATGACGCGCCGCTTGGGAGCATGAAATGTTGAACGTCAAGAATATCAACCAGTACTACGGCGGATCCCACATCCTGCGCGACGTGAGCCTGCAGGCGCACCAGGGCAAGGTCACCGTGCTGCTGGGGCGCAACGGCGTGGGCAAGACCACGTTGCTCAAGAGCCTGATGGGTTTGGTGCCCATCAAGACCGGCACGATTGAGTTCGACGGCAAGCCCCTGCAGGCCGCCACGCCTTACGAGCGCGCCCGCGCCGGCATTGGCTTCGTGCCGCAGGGCCGTGAAATCTTCGCCCGCCTCACGGTGGAAGAAAACCTGCGCATGGGCCTGGCCTACAAACCCGGCAGCACGCCGATCCCGGCCGAGCTGTACGAGCTGTTTCCGGTGCTCAAGCAGATGCTGCACCGGCGCGGGGGTGACCTCTCCGGTGGGCAGCAGCAGCAGCTGGCCATTGCCCGCGCGCTGGCCGCCGGCCCCAAGCTGCTCATCCTGGACGAACCCACCGAAGGCATCCAGCCCAGCATCATCAAGGACATCGGCCGGGTCATCCGCATGCTGGCCGACCGCGGCACCATGGCCATCCTGCTGTGCGAGCAGTTCTACGACTTTGCCCAGGAACTGGCCGACGACTACCTGGTCATGGAGCGCGGCGAGTTCATCGCCCGCGGGCCGGGCAGCGAAATGGAAGACAAAGGCATCCGGCAGCTGGTGGCGATCTGAGGGCTGCCTGGGTGATTGCCCGTGTCGCTCTGTGGTCTGCAGCCCGGCGCAAACTCGGGCACCATTGCGGGCATGAACGACACCATCCCCTACATCCCCCCCAAGGTCTGGACCCCGCCCGAAAGCAGCGGCGGCCGGTTTGCCAACATCAACCGCCCCGTGGCCGGCGCCACGCACGAGAAAGAACTGCCGGTGGGTCAACACCCGCTGCAGCTGTATTCGCTGGGCACGCCCAACGGCGTCAAGGTCACGGTGATGCTCGAAGAGCTGCTGGCCGCCGGCCACAGTGGCGCCGAATACGACGCCTGGCTGGTCCGTATCAACGAGGGGCAGCAGTTCGGCAGTGGGTTTGTGGCGATTAACCCCAACTCCAAGATCCCGGCGCTTCTGGACCAAAGCGGGCCGCAGCCGGTGCGGGTGTTCGAGTCTGGCGCCATCCTGCTGTACCTGGCCGAAAAGTTCGACGCCTTCGTGCCCACCGAGCGGGCTGCGCGCGCCGAGTGCCTGAGCTGGCTGTTTTGGCAGATGGGCAGCGCGCCATACCTGGGCGGCGGTTTCGGCCACTTCTACGCCTATGCCCCGGAGAAGATCCGCTACGCCATCGACCGCTACGCCATGGAAGTCAAGCGCCAGATGGACGTGCTGGATCGCCGCTTGGCCGAAGTGCCCTACGTGGCCGGCGAAAGCTACACCATCGCCGACATGGCCATCTGGCCCTGGTACGGGCAGCTGGCCAAGGGCCTCACGTACGAGGCTGGCGAGTTCCTGCAGGTGCACACCTATACGAATGTGGTGCGCTGGGCCGAGCGCCTGTACGAGCGCCCCGCCGTGCGCCGAGGCCGCATGGTCAACCGCGTGCAGGGCGACCCCGCCAGCCAGTTGCATGAGCGCCACGACGCCAGCGATTTCGAATTAAGGACGCAGGACAAGTTGGGGCGGTGACTGCCGAATCCGTCAAGCGGATTTCGCAGCGCTTTTTGCTGCAACTGACGACGCCAGGTGGCGAGAAACTGAGCGTTGAATGGATTCGCCAACCGGATGTTTTCGGTGATGCTCTGGCCAGTTTCACCTAAGGTGCATACAGAAATCCTGCAGGCCCGCCAAATGAACAAAGCCCCGCTACCTTTTGAGTAGCGGGGCTTCTATTGCTGACTTGGTGCCGGAGAGATGAATCGAACACCAGACCTTCTCATTACGAATGATGGGATAGGTGTATTTGGCGTTGTTGATTGCTGCTGATACAATCTATACAAATCAACAACTTACAAGCTTTTTACTGGACGCAATGACAGTTTGAGCGTTGATTGAAATGTGGCAGTTTCCATTGAATTTGCCTACAGATTGCCTACAGATTTTCGGGGGTGCCATGAAACAGCAAACAAACCGGGTTCGCCTGACTGCTGGGCGGGTTGACGAATTCGCCTGTCCGGCCGACAAGCCCCAGGCTTTTCTATGGGACACCGATACCCCGACGCTGGCGCTACGGGTGACGCCCACGGGCCGGAAAACCTACGTTTTCGAGTCTCGCCTTGATGGCGCGACCATCCGAATCAATCTGGGCACGGTGGCAGACTGGCCGATTGAAAAAGCACGCACCAAAGCCCAAGGCTTGAAGATGCTTGTTGACGATGGGAAAGACCCGCGAGAAATAGAGCGTCAGCAGCAGGCCGACAAAGCCGCCGCCAAGGCCGCCGCCGCCGCCCAGGCGCTGACCGTGGGTGATGTCTGGCCGCTGTATCTGGAGCAGGGCAGGCCCAAGCGCAAAGACGCATGGAAGCCGCGCTATCTGGCCGACCTGAAAGCGATGGCCGCGACCGGAGGCGAAAAGAAAAAGCGGGGGCAGGGCAACACCCGACCAGGTCCGCTGTATCCGCTGCTGGCACTGCCGCTGGCTGGGGTGAATGAGGACAGTCTGAAAAGTTGGTATGACCGCGAAGCACTGACCGGCCAGCACCAAGCCGCCCGCGCATTGATGATGTTTCGCGGTTTCCTGCGCTGGTGCGCTGGCCGCCCTGAATACCGCGCCATGACCGACCGCGAGGCCGGCCGGGCCGCCGCCATCGTGGAAAATCTGCCCTGCAACACCCGCCGCACCGATGCCCTGGAGGCCGCCCAGGTGCCCGGCTGGTGGTCTGGTGTGGAGCAACTGAGCAACCGCACCGCCAGCGCCTATCTTCGCGCCCTGCTGCTGACAGGCGCACGGCGCGAGGAACTGGCCGCCCTCAAATGGGCGAACGTGGATTTCCAGTGGCGCAAGCTGACCATTGCCGACAAGGTGGACGCAACCCGCACCATTCCGTTGACCCCGTATCTGGCGCAGCTGCTGGCAACCCTGCCCAGGGTGAATGCGTTTGTGTTCGCGTCAAGTGGCAAAGCTGGACGAATTGCCGACGCCCGCGCCAGCCATGCGAGAGCCCTGCAAAGTGCCGGAATTGAGAGCCTGACCATTCACGGCCTGCGCCGTTCGTTCTCGCTGCTGGGTGAATCGGCCGGGGCGCCTGCCGGTGCCATCGCGCAGGTCATGGGGCACAAGCCCAGCGCGACCGCTGAAGGCTACCGCCCGCGCAGTGTGGACGCCTTGAGGCCGTATCTGGCGCAGATTGAAGCGCACATTCTGGAGCAGGCCGGCGTGGAGTTCGTGCCGAGCGTGGAGCCGGGCAAGCTGGCGCTGGTGGCCGCTTGAAGGCTTTCTATTTGTAACGCATAATGCACAACGTCATGGTTGAAGTCAAAGCCTACCAAGACAACGCGGGGCGCACGCCTTACGCCGAATGGCTCAGTGACCTGACCGACAACAAGACCAAAGCCCGGATTGTGGTTCGCGTCAACCGCATAGCCGCTGGCAACTTCGGGGACTGCAAGCCGCTGCGCGATGGCGTGCAAGAGTTGAAGATTGACATTGGGCCGGGGTACCGGGTGTATCTGAGCAGGCAGGGGCCGATTCTGGTGTTGCTGCTGTGTGGCGGCGACAAGGGCGACCAAAGCCGCGACATAGAGCGAGCCATTGAGTATTTGAAAGACTGGAAACAAAGGGGCAAACCATGAATGCACCGCGAGACGTGAGCCATGATGAAGCCGTGGTCGCCATGCTGAAAGCAGACCCGGATTTTGCAAACGAGTATCTGGCCGCTGCGCTGGAAGAGGCGGAGCTACCCGGCGGGCAAGTTGCGCTACTGGCGGCACTACGCCACATTGCGGAAGCGCAAGGCATGAGCGCCGTCGCCGCCCGCGCTGGTATACCCCGCGAGAGCCTTTACCGGGCCCTAAGTCCCAAGGGAAACCCGACCATCAAGACCTTCTTGGCCGTGGTGCGTGGCGCTGGTCTGCACCTTGATGTGAGCCGCGAGTCTGCAGTCGCCTGACCCGCTTGCACCATGACGCAAGTTGGCAAGAAACCCACTGAGCCCAAGCCCACGGGCACCGACTGGGCGCGCGTCAAGCGCGAGGCCGCGCAAAATGTGCGTGTGTCGTTTGACCCGGCCGCCGATGCCGACAGAGAGCTCTACAACCCGAACGACGCCGCCGCCGTGGCTGCGTACCGGAGTGGTGCGTCCATCAAGCGCGGCGTGGTGAAGGCGTGAATATGCACAACTCCGCCTATCCCGGCGAACTGCTTTCAGGCTGAAATACTGGCCGCCTGACCCATTCGCCCCAGCTAGGCCCGCGTCGAAACCGGGCTGAAAAGCCAGTTCCCCCGCTGGCCTGCTGGGGCCCCTTCACGGGGTTGCATCGGGGGATGCTGTCATGGACTTTTCACCCTGGGACCGTGCGAAGAGTTTTCAACTGCATGAGGCTGCCTGCCTTATTGCTGGCGTGATGCCTTCATCGAAGCGGCTTCCTGACAGAGAGGAACTGCCCTCCAATGCTCTTCAGTATTACAAGTCCCTGGCGACGGCGTACGTACTGTGGGTCACGCATCACGACCAGCCCGATGACCCGAACTACCCCAAAGCTGAGATGCTAAGGGGAGAGCCGCAGATAGGGAGCGACGAGCCGACCCTTTCGGTGTCGATTGACAAACTGGCCGGTGAGTTTGTTTCGCGCGAGGAGCTTCACCGCTGGGTCAAGGCAACGGGTATCACGTCGGCCTACGCCTTTGCGCCGTGGAGCCGCCCCACGACACCCAGCCCCGCGCCCGTGGTGGCTGAGAGCGCATCCGGTGGCGAATCCACAGAGCAACGACAAGCCCGTAGGTATCAGGCGTGCATTGATGCCGGGTTGACCATGCCCAACGACGATTATTCGCACCTGCCGAGGGGGATTGGGGCGCTGGCAAGAGTTGAGGGCATTAGCAGACAGTCATTTTCCGAGGATTTGAAGGCACACATCAACCGGAAAAACGGCAGGTAAACGGCAGGCATACGGCAGGCGCCTACCTGCCGAAATGTGACAAGAATGGGTTTCCATGTTCAACAGCCCCGAAAGGGTCAACATGGAAAAGCAAGCCGCTACACAGTTCCCGACACTGGAATCTGTGACCCGCCCGACATTGGAAACTGCATCCGCTGCCCACTACTTGAATCGCCGCCCGCAGACCTTGCGAGGTTGGGCCTGTCATGAGGATGGCCCGCTGCGCCCCGTGCGTATCAATGGCCGCCTTGCGTGGCCGGTTGCAGAACTGCGCCGCCTGCTGGGGGTAGCTTGAAATGAACGCGCCCGACCCCACCGGCAAACCAAAACCGAGCTCCGCGAACAGCGCGGAGTTCTTCGGAACCGACAACCCCCGGCACCTGCGGGCACTTGCCGTCATGCTGCGCCGGCCAATCAGCCGCCAGGAACTGGACAGCGTGGCCGGTTGTGCGAATGGCCCCGCGTTGGTACGAGCACTGGTTGTGGGACGACGCCCGCTATGCGCCGCGTGCCGTTCAGGGGTTCTTCAAGAAGCCCGAGCTGGAGCTGATGATTCAGCGGCGCACCAGCCTCAAGAAGCTGGCCGAAGCGGTCATCAACCCGGAGATTGTGGAGCGGCCCTACCAGCACCGCGCCATCCGCCGGATTGACGAAGCCTTCGAGGTGGACAACCAGCGCAAGGCCCTGGTGGTGATGGCCACGGGCGCGGGCAAGACCCGCACCGTCATCGCGCTGGCGGACGTGCTGATGCGCTGCAACTGGGCCAAGCGCGTGCTCTTCCTGGCGGACCGGGTAGCGTTGGTGAACCAGGCGGTGAATGCCTTCAAGATGCAACTGCCGGATTCGTCGCCGGTGAATCTGGTGACGGAGAAGTACACCGAGGGGCGGGTGTTCGTGTCCACCTACCCGACGATGATGGGGCTGATTGACGATGCCTTCGACGGGCAGCGCCGCTTCGGGGTGGGTCATTTTGACCTCATCGTCATCGACGAGGCGCACCGCTCGGTGTACCAGAAGTACCGGGCCATCTTCGAGTATTTCGATGCGCTGCTGGTGGGGCTGACGGCCACACCCAAGGATGAAATTGACCACAACACCTATGGGCTGTTCGACCTGGAGAGCGGTGTGCCGACGGACGCCTACGGGCTGGACGAGGCGGTGTCGGAAGGGTATCTGGTGCCGCCCAAGGCTGTTTCCGTGCCGCTCAAGTTCCAGCGAGAAGGCATCAAGTACGACGACCTGTCCGAGGCGGAGCAGGAGCAGTGGGACGCGCTGGAGTGGAACGAGGAGGGCACCACGCCGGATTCTGTGGACCCGGCTGCCCTGAACCAGTGGCTGTTCAACACCGACACCGTGGACAAGGTGCTGGCGCACCTGATGACCAAGGGCCAGAAGGTGGCCGGCGGCGACCGCCTGGGCAAGACCATCGTGTTCGCCAAGAACAACGACCACGCGGAATTCATCGCCGACCGCTTCAACGTCAATTACCCGCACTACAAGGGCGCGTTCGCCCGGGTGGTGACGTACAAGACCGAGTATGCCCAGAGCCTGATTGACGACTTCTCGGCAAAGGAGAAGATGCCGCACATCGCCATTTCGGTGGACATGCTGGACACCGGCATCGACGTGCCGGAGGTGGTGAACCTGGTGTTCTTCAAGGCGGTGCGCTCGAAGACCAAGTTCTGGCAGATGGTGGGGCGGGGCACCCGCCTGTGCCGGGACCTGTTCGCTCCCGGTGAGGACAAACAGTTCTTCTATGTGTTCGACTACTGCCAGAACCTGGAATTCTTCAGCCAGAACCCCGACCTGGTGGAGGGCTCGGCCGGCGAGGCGCTGGGCACGCGGCTGTTCAAGGCGCGGCTGGAGATGATTGCGGAATTGGACCGCCGCGTGACGGCGGGGACCGTGATGGCCGAGCCGCGCCCGGCCCTGGGCGACCCGGCCGACGAGGGGCAGTTGCGCACAGAGATTGCTGCCCATCTGCACCAGCTTGTGGCGGCCATGAAACTGGACAACTTTGTGGTCCGGCCGCAGCGCCGGCTGGTGGAGAAATACGCGAAGCCTGAGCCCTGGCATGCGCTAGGTCCAGACGACTTCAATGAGCTGGCGAACGGGGTGGCCAAGCTGCCAACCGAATTTGTCGATGACGACGAGGAGGCCAAGCGGTTTGACCTGCTGGTGCTGCGCACGCAGCTGGCCATCTTGCAGGCCCAGCCGGGGTTTGCCGGGCTGAAGGAGAAGATTCAGAGCATTGCCAGCGCGCTTGAGGAGCAGGAGGCCATCCCCGCCATCAAGGCGCAGATGGTGCTGATTCAGTCGCTGACCGGCGAGGAGTGGTGGGAAGACGTGACCGTGGCCATGCTGGAGACAGCACGCAAGCGGCTGCGGGCGCTGGTCAAGCTGATTGAGAAGGGAAAGAAGAACGTCGTCTATACCAACTTCGAGGACGAGCTTGGCGACGAGACCGCGATTGACCTGCCCCAGGTCGGCACCGGCATGAACCTGGCGAAGTTCAAGGACAAGGCGCGGCAGTTCCTCAAGGCGCACGAGAGCCATGTGTCGCTGCAACGCCTGCGGCGCAACCAGCCCTTGACGCCCTCAGACCTGACGGAGCTGGAGCGCATGCTGGTGGAGGCGGGCGGCTCGCAGGAGGTCATCGAGCAGGCCAAGGAGCAGAGCCATGGGCTGGGCATCTTCATCCGCTCCCTGGTGGGGCTGGACAGCGAAACGGCGCGGCAGGCGTTCAGCCAGTTCATCACCGGCACCACCGCCACGGCCAGCCAGATTGAGTTCATCGACCTCATCGTCCAGGAACTCACGGAGAACGGCGTGATGGAGCCAGCGCGGCTCTATGAGCCGCCTTTCATCGACATCAACGACAAGGGGCCGGAGGCGATTTTCCTGCCGGCGAAGGTGACGGAGATGGTGCGGGTACTGGAGGAAATTCGGGAGAGGGCGGTGGGGTGAGGGCGACCCAAAGAAAAGTGGATTTGATGTGAAGAGAATATTTGTGCCTACATCGACTGGTGCCGACTGGCAGCCTCTGCTTGCGAAGCCTGTTACACACTGGAAGCCAGGTGCATCGGCAATGACCGCAGCCGCCGCTTGGGAGGCCGCTGGTGATGCTCTTCCCCCTGAAATAACCCGCATATTGGATTCGTCGCGGGAGCCGTTTCTCGTCGGGCAGAAGCTGTTGTTGGCCATACCAGAATGGCAGGTGGCGTTGCGGGGTGGAACGACCAATTCCAGTACTGACGTTCTTGCTATTTGCAGGAATGACTTTGGGTTGTGCATCCTTGGTGTCGAGGCGAAAGTCCTTGAAGACTTCGGCCCGTTGGTTTCCAGCAAACGGACGGACGCCTCTGCAGGTCAAAGCGAGCGGTTGGCATACCTACACTCACTTCTGCGCGTCGAGCGATTTGACGATGCCATTCGCTATCAACTCTTGCATCGCACTGCATCCGCGCTTCTCACAGCAAGGGAGTTCCACGCTGGCGCGGCTGTCATGCTGGTGCAGGCATTCGATACGCCAGAGTCACAACGCGCGGACTTCGAGGCGTTCAGAGTTGCGCTTCGCGCAAGGGAGATTGCGCCGCTCACTTACAAGGTGGATTCGTTCAGTGGACCCTGTCTGTATTTGGCCTGGTGCGATGGCAACGTCGATTTCAGAGAGGTGGTGTTGCCAAGCGCGCCCCAGTTCACTTCTGAAAAGTCCAGTTCAATGCTTTGACGAGGAGTTGGAAGCGAACTTGACGCATGGAATGGCTTTTCGCTTGGGGATCCACATTATTCGTAGGACAGGAGGGACCACTTTATGACGAGAAAAAACCGGGGAGACCCAAGCGGGCGGTGGAAGCAAGGGTAATGTAAGGCTTGTCAAATGATAAATAGATTCTTGCGAGGTCTTCCTTACTCATTGGTCGAACCGATGGGCAGAGAGTACGAGGGAAAATGCCGAGACCTACAACGGTGGGCTGTCGCAACCAGGAGAGCCTCAGTTAGGAAATTCCTGGCCCACGAGGACACACTACATTTGATATTTGCAATGGGTATCTATTTCAGATACGTCATGGCTCCACTTTCCAGTTGCACAGATTTTTTTGAGCGACTGCAGGCAAATGAAGATGTAACCTTGAAGATTGGTGGTCATGAGATTGACCGAAGATTTCAAACCTCCATTCGCCGAGCGACGATGAGTTTTCATGCCGTTGCAGCGAGGTATGGGTTGTCAGAGGCATTTTTTGCTGAGTCTGATGTACGACGAATCGTCATGAAACTAATGGAAACCGAACGGAGGCGGCTTGATAGCTCAAACTAAGTCACCCTTCAAGGCAAACAGTCAGTTCGCGCAGGAGATAGACAGTTTCCTCGCGCAATACGGCGCAGTTTTTGCCCAAGAGGCGAAGCGAACATCTGCATTTTTTGAACTTGCTGCGTACAACGATATCGTCAAGTTTTACGAAACTGCTGATTACACGGTGAGTCCTGAGAATCTCAAGGGCACAGGAGGCAAACAGTTCGTTTACGCTCTTAGTCCCAGCGCAAAACCCGAGAACTGCTCTTACTTTCTCGCCAAAAAGGTGTACAAAAGCGGTAAGACTTACAGTTTTGAGATTCGGCACAACGTCCGAATACAGTCATTTCACGATGAAGAAATTTTTGTTTCTCCTGACTACGCAGTCATCGAAAAAGGAAGCATTGTTTCAATTAAAAAGGTCGATTTCTATAATGGAAAAGTAGATTATTTCTTTGTGGCTGCGGATAAGGTCAAAACGTTTGCTGAAACTAAGCATTATGCCCCTGGGCCAGAATTGGTCTTGAATTTTGTCGGTCTTGTAAATGAACTGATGCCAAAGTTGATGGCCAACAATTTTCCAACTAAGCCTCCTATGCATTTTGGTCCTTCATTGTTTGTGTCCGGTATCGGAAATCCGCACCTGCAGAAGATTCGAGATAGCCTTGGAAAGCGTTATACGATAAATGTATTTCTCGGGCTTTTTGCATTTCCAAGTCAAGTCTACTCAGCCTCAAATCAGGTGAACATTAAAAAAATAGGCAGTTCATGGAAGTGAACGGCCGAGACACAATAGAATTGATGAGAATTTATTTCTCTTTATTGTGAAGCGCCGTTACTTTAAATATTAAATGCAACGACCGGCGGCTCGCCTTCGATGGGAAAGTGCCTTTAGTTCGTTAGAATTTTCACATGGTTACACACCTAAAATCTAATTGCTATATTTCATTCCCACCGGTTAAGGGTAACGTCGGTTTTGTCTTCATTTGTCCAGGACGGTTTGAAGAGAGAGCCGGAAAACCTTGCGCAGGCCAAACCGGTAAAATACTCGAAGTTGCACTGCCCTTTCTATGCGCATTGAAGCCGAATATTTTCTTATCTGAAAATCGCTACAGTTATCTTATTACGAACGCTTGGCCTGTGGTTGAATATAAGGAGAAAACCAACCGTTCGGTTCCGACAAGATTCGAGGTTTCGGCGATTGAAACCGTGGCGCGTCTTTATGCTGAAATTAAAGATTTGCAATATGTGGTGGCCTGCGGGAACCTTGCCCATCTAGCCGTCGAGCTCTGCAAAACCAACCATGGGCTCAAAGCTGCAGTTGCCAAGGCTACCCATACGTCGCGTCAAGCGTTTGGATGCCCAACCAATGAAGAGCTACCCATTCGACTTTGGGAGTGGGCCGACCAAGTCGCCAAGCAGTTCAAGCAGGTCTAGAACTGAATGCCCGCATGCTGCCTGTATCAGTGCCTTCCGCGACGCTTCGATGGTGGTTAGTCCGCCGTTTAAAACCGCTTTGGCGTGGATCGAATTTCGCTAGCAAATCATGCTGCTGACGCCCACCAACCTCAATACACATGCCTTTGCGGTGCCGGCGGCGTCAAGGCGAAATGGTGTTCATCGATGTACCAATGAAGCTCGCTTCGCGCTGGTCTTTACATGACTGGGGCTGTCAGAATGAAGCTATGAATCTCCGTTCTGATTGCATTACTCCGTGGGTTGGCCTGCCATGCTGAAACCATTTGGGCAACGTGGTGGGTGTTGCTGAAGGCGACACGGTGGATGCCCAAAACGGCGAACGCTTTTTGACTTGGTGGCACACAGTTTTTCATGCGACAGGAAGGGCATACAAATGACTAGAAGGAACAGGGTGGACCCAAGCGGTCGTTTAACGGCGGACCCATCGAAAGCGGGAACACTGTTTGGAAATCGAGGTTGCCTGCATGACGACAACGGTGTCGTCGTGAAGGAAAGAACCTCTTTGAAGCGGTGGATTGCCTGTACCTTGGAGCCGATTTACGGGGCCAACCCGTTGATGCAACCTGGCTGCTATACCGAACTTTTTTTTCTGGATGAAGCCACGGCACTGGCCGCCGGCCATCGGCCTTGCGCGCAGTGCCGGCCCGATGCATACAAGTTGTTCACCACTGCTTGGCTCAAGGCCGGACTTTCTGATGTGGCGTTGGCCGCGAACATCGACAAAGCTCTGGATGCTGAACGAAGGAACATTGAAAAGCCCCTGGTCAGCCCGGCAAGTCTTCCAAGTGGCGCCATGGTCAGGCACCCCGAGGATGGCGCTTTCCACCTTGTCTATGAAGGGCAACTTTTCCCGTGGTCCTTTTCCGGGTACGGGACGCCAATGCCGTTGAAGGCAGCAGCCGGGAAATATGAGTTGATGACGCCGCCAAGTGCGGTCAAAGGGCTGGAGGCAGGGTACCCGCTGGAGGTTCACAGCAGTGCCAAGGGGAGTCATTGAGCTTGACGGAGCCTATCGACGCATCCCCTAGTCCTGTTCCGGCCGAACCTGATTTTGCTGCCCCGCAGCGTGAGGTTCAACGCAAACTCGGACGTTGCATGTTCCGCCTGCAGCAATATGAAATCCTTGCCAAGGCTTTGGTGGGGCACAGGGAGCTTTCGGCCCCATCCGGGAAGATGCATGAAGTCCAGGCCAAGAACGTCGCACTGGCTGCAAGCAAAACACTAGGGCAATTGGTAGGGGAACTGACCGGTACCTTCCTGAAGCCACTTCAGTCTGAGCCGGAGAACAATTCAGCCGAAAGCGAGGACGGGTTTGGTGATGACCAGCAAGCCTGGTTCCGTTTTTCAAATGCGATTGAACTCCCGCCAGAACGCCACCAACAGCTTATGCAGGACTTGGCCGACTTGGTAAAGATGCGAAACGAGTTGGTGCATCACTTTATCGAGCGGTTTGACGTATTCACCATCGACGGGTGCCTGGTAGCAGACAACTACCTCCAAGGCTGTTACGAGACCATCGACGGCCATTATCTGACGCTGAGAGCTTGGGTCGAGGGGGTGAACGGTGCGCGCAAAGCTGCCGCCGAATTCATGCAAAGCCCCGAATTCCTTGATTTTTTCATGAACGTTGTCGTGCCTGATGTGAAAGGCGTGGACTGGCCAAGTAGCCGTATTGTCCAGTTGCTGAAGGGGGAGGAGGAAGCCAGCGCGGTTGAGAGCTGGACCTTGCTCAATGCCGCCATACCGTCCATTCGTGCAAAGGAGCCCGAGCAGACGCCCAAGCAGTACGGGTGCAGCAGTTGGCGTGAGGTGATTCACAAGTCCCAGTTATTTGAGATACGAAAGACTAAGTCAGCCGGTGAAAACGGTACGCTGGTTTGGTATCGGAGTAAGCCGATGCAACTACTCGGATGAGTCGGCACGAACCGGGTGGGAGAACGTCGCCATTTCCACCAAGAAGACGCCATCAACACACAACTCCTAGCCTCTCCTTGCGCGGTATCGCAGGGATCGACTGGGCTAGCCAACTTGGTATCGGTAAATTTTCCCGTCAAAGGAGTCGCCCATGAACATTAAGGATGGACTTAAACCTACGACTAGCCCAAGGGTTATCGACCTCGTCGCTGCGGCCGGGGTCGATGTCAGTCCCTGGGCAGTGTCGAAGAAGGGCCCTGTCAAAGTACCTGCGTCAAATCCGGCCTATTGCTATGAGTGGGCCTACATTGAGCCCGACAAGCTGGTCCTTCTCAACCTCTGGTGGCACGAAATTCAAGAGGCCAATGGCCAGGTCTTTACCGAAACGAACTTGAAAGACTGGGCCGCTCAATTGCGTGACTCATCCCTATTGTCGCCCGAGCAACGCAGGGCGGGTGTGCGTCGAGCTCTCAGGATGGACCAGGCGATTGCGTATGCCCAGGAGCACAATTTGCCAGTGCGTGTCATCGTCGGCGAAGGCAAGCCGCGCGACCTGGCTGACCCCAACTCCCCGTTGTCTTCGCGCATGGACTTGCGTCTTCTCGACCCGGAGCCATGGTCAGTAGCGAGATACGACCCCGTCAGTGGCGCAGCGAGAATTGCCCGCGGTTCATTTCCAAAGTATGTTGACCAATTCGATGCGGAGTCTGCGGCCGAGCCACTGCGCCGAACCGTGACAGGTGATGTCCTTATCCGTGACCCCAAGGTGCGGGCTGACGCGCTACGTCGTGCGGGAGGGTGTTGCGAGTTCTGCGGAAAGCGGGGCTTTCAGACGATTAACGGTGAGACCTACCTGGAAACGCACCATGTCTTGCCGCTATGCGAGGGCGGACCGGATATGGTTCGCAACGTCGCGGCCCTGTGCCCGGACGACCATCGGAAGGCACACTATGGCGAGGACCGCGACACGATGCGTGCGTGCCTTCAGGACTTTCTGGACGAGCACTACCGTCGGTGATTCCGATTGGCGACAACCGCGTCAGGTATCTGAATGACTTTGGGGCGAGCCTTATGACATGACGGCCTTTCCAAGCCTCTGGCGGTATGCCACAGGCGGCCACTTCACCGTGTTCTTCCAGCATTTGCCGAGACTGTATTTGGACAAGTTGCCTACAGATTGCCTACAAGGTTCCACAAAAGCAAAACCCCGCTACCTTTACGATAGCGGGGTTTTCTTTGCTGTATTGGTGCCGGAGAGATGAATCGAACACCCGACCTTCTCATTACGAATGAGCTGCTCTACCGACTGAGCTACACCGGCTTAGCCCCGCATTATAGCGGGTTGTGGTAACGGGTCACGCGGTCGACTTCATTTCTTGAGCCCAGCACCACACTGACCCGCTGGTGGAGCAGGGTGGGCTGGATGTCCAGGATGCGTTGGCGGCCGTCGGTGGCGCAACCGCCGGCTTGCTCGATCAGCCAGGCCATCGGATTGGCCTCGTACATCAGGCGCAACTTGCCGGGCTTGTTGGGTTCGCGCTTGTCCCAGGGGTACATGAAGACGCCGCCGCGGGTCATGATGCGATGGACGTCTGCGACCATGCTCGCCACCCACCGCATATTGAAATCCTTGCCGCGCGGACCTTCCTTGCCTTGCAGGCATTCGTCGATGTAGCGTTTGACGGGGGCGTCCCAGTGGCGCAGGTTGCTCATGTTGATCGCAAATTCCTTGGTGTCCTCGGGAATCTTCAGACCCTCAGCAGTCAGCACGAACGAGCCTTGCTCGCGATCCAGCGTGAACATGGCCACGCCGTCACCCACAGTCAATACCAGCGTGGTCTGGGGGCCATAGACGCAGTAGCCCGCGGCCACCTGCTGGTTCCCCGCCTGCAGGAAATCGGCCGCGCTGACCGGGTCCACAGCCTGAGGGTCGTCGTTCTGCTTGCGCAGCACCGAAAAGATGGTGCCGATGCTCACATTGACGTCAATGTTGCTGGAGCCATCCAGCGGATCGAACAGCAGCAGGTACTCGCCTTTCGGAAAGCGATGCGGCACCACGTAGATGTCGTCCATCTCCTCCGATGCCATCGCGGCCAGGTGGCCGCCCCATTCGTTGGCTTCGATCAGCACCTCGTTGGCGATGATGTCGAGCTTCTTCTGTACCTCGCCCTGGACGTTTTCGCTTTCTGCGGAGCCCAGGACTTCGCCCAGCGCCCCTTTGGTCACGGCGAGGCTGATGCGCTTGCAGGCGCGGGCCACGACTTCCAGCAGCAGGCGCAGCTCGGGCGGAATGCGCCCGTCATTGTGCTGCTTTTCAACCAGGTAGCGGGTCAGTGAGATTCTTCGGTGCATGGTCTTCCTCCTTGGGCCTTTACTTCAGGGTGTTCGGGGTCATTCGGCCAGTGCCCGGGTGACGACCTCGCGCACGTCGTTGCTCAGATCGTTGCGAGCGGCCACGCGGGCAATGGCTTCGCGGGCGGCATTGCGATAGGGTTCGGCCAGCTTCTTCCAGCGATCCAGGGCGCGGGCCAGGCGGGCGGCAACCTGCGGATTGATGGCATCGAGTTCGATGACGCGCTCGCTCCAGAACACGTAGCCTGCCGCATCGATGCGGTGGAACGCGCCCGGATTGGCGCTGCAATAGCTGAAGATCACGCTGCGCGCGCGGTTGGGGTTGCGCAGGGAGAAGTCGGGATGCTGCAGCAACTGGCGAACCTTGGGCAGCACGTCACCCCCACGGTCAGGTGCGCCAGCCTGGAGGGCAAACCATTTGTCCAGCACCAGGGCTTCGTCCCGGAACAGCGCGTGAAAGCGCGCCAATGCATCGGCCGCCAGCGCATGGTCGGCACCGACCAGTGCGCTCAGGGCGTTGAAGCGGTCGGTCATGTTGCCCGCATCCTTGAAGCGCTGGTAGGCCTTGCCAGGCCAGATCACGTCGCCGTTGTGGCGGGCCGCCAGGCAGAGCATGGTCAAGGCCAGGCCGGCCAGCGCACGCCGCCCGCAGGAAACCGTGTCCGGGCTGTAGCCCCCGTTGTCCCGGTGCGCGTCCCAGGCCCATTGCCAGTCGTGGGCCAGTTCGCTGGCCAGTTGTTCGCGCATGGCTTCCCGCACCGCATGCACCCGCTGGGGGTCCACGATGTCCAGCTGCTCCGAAATGTAGGTTTCCGATGGCAGCGTCAGCACCAGTTCCTTGAACGCGGCGTCCAGGGCCGGATGGCGCAGCACCGCGCGCATGGCATCGATGAAAGCGGCGTCCAGCACCCGGACCTCGCGCGGGTTTGACGGGCCCTGGATGAAGTGCACCGCGCGCTTGAGCGCCAGCCGCTGCCCGGCTTCCCAGCGGTTGAACGGATCGGTGTCATGGGCCAGCAGCGTCAACAGCTGATGATCGCTGTACTCGAAGTCCAGCACCACCGGCGCGCTGAACCCGCGCAGGATGGAAGGAACGGGCTCGGCATCCACGTCTTCGAAGACCACGGTTTCACTGGCCTGCGTCAGGACCTGTGTGCGCGCCGAGGTTGGAAGCTCCTGGCCGTCCGCCTGCAGCAAGCCCATGGCCACGGGGATCACGAACGGCTGTTTGTCGGTCTGGCCCGGTGTCGGCGCGCAAGTCTGTTCGAACGTGAGCGTGTAAGTGCGCGCGTCGCGGTCGTGGTGCCCGCTGGCGCGCAGGTGAGGGGTGCCGGCCTGGCTGTACCAGCGCTTGAACTGTGGCAACTGCGCGGCCAGTGGCGAGTCAGGGTTGGTGTCCGCGATCGCCTGCGCAAAGTCGTCGCAGGTCACGGCCTGGCCATCAAAGCGTTCGAAGTACAGCTTCATGCCGCGGGTGAAGCCTTCGCGGCCCACCAGCGTCTGCATCATCCGCACCACCTCTGCGCCCTTTTCGTAGATCGTGACGGTGTAGAAGTTGCTGATTTCCAGGTACTGGTCCGGGCGCACCGGATGGGCCATGGGGCCGGCATCCTCGGGGAACTGCGCGGTGCGCAGCACGCGCACGTCTTCGATGCGGCGAACCGCGCGCGCGCTGGCCTCGCCGGCCATGTCCTGGCTGAACTCCTGGTCGCGGAAGACGGTCAGGCCTTCTTTCAGGGACAGCTGGAACCAGTCACGGCAGGTCACGCGGTTGCCGGTCCAGTTGTGAAAGTACTCGTGGCCGACCACACTTTCGATGTTGGCGTAATCGGTGTCGGTGGCGGTGGCGGGGTTGGCCAGCACGTACTTGGTGTTGAAGACGTTCAGGCCCTTGTTTTCCATGGCGCCCATGTTGAAGTCGCTGGTGGCGACGATCATGAAACGCTCCAGGTCCAGCGGCAACCCGAAGCGGGCTTCGTCCCAGGCCACGCTGGCCATCAGGGAGTTCATGGCGTGTTCGGTCTTGTCGAGGTCACCCGGGCGCACGTAGACCTGCAGCGTGTGCTCCTGCCCGCTGCGCGAGACGATGCGCTGCTCCCGGCTGACCAGCACGCCGGCCACCAGTGCGAACAGGTAGGCGGGCTTGCGATGCGGGTCCACCCATTTCGCGAAGTGCCGGCCGTCGTCCAGGTCACCCTGTTCGACGAGGTTGCCGTTGGACAGCAGCACGGGGTACTTCGCCTTGTCTGCGCGCAGCGTCACGGTGTAGCTGGCCATCACGTCCGGGCGGTCGAGGAAATAGGTGATGCGGCGGAAGCCCTCGGCCTCGCACTGGGTGAAGAACGAGTCGTTGCTGACGTACAGGCCCATCAGCTTGGTGTTTTTCGCTGGGGCACAGGTGGTGAAGATTTCCAGCTCGATGGGTTCGGGGCCTTCGGGCAGGTTCTCCAGAACCAGCTGGCTGCCGTCCATCTTGAACGAGGTGCCGGCCCCGTTGACCAGCACGCGGGCCAGGTTGAGCTCGTCGCCGTCCAGGCGCAGGGGCTGGCCGGGCAGATCGGTGTTGCGGCGCAGGCGCATGCGGTTGAGCACCCGCGTCTTGGCCGGGTCGAGGTCGAAACTCAGCTCGACGGTGTCGATCCAGTACGGCGGTGGGCTGTAGTCTTCGCGACGGGTCGCGGTGGACGTGCCAGGGGCATCACGAAACAACATGAAGTGTCTCCAGAAAATTTGAATGAACCAGCTCGTCGAAATCCCGCACCGCCGCCAAGACGTGCGGGCCGGCGAGCTCCTCGGCGGTGTGGCTGCTGCAGACCGCCACGGCCTGCATGCCGCCGCGCCGGGCCGCCTCGATGCCAAAGGGAGCGTCCTCGAACACGATGCAGTGCGCCGGGTCGGCGCCGATGCGCCGCGCGGCCTCCAGAAAGATGTCCGGCCGGGGCTTGCCAGGTAGGCCCTCATCGCCGCCGACAATGGCCAGCGGGGCCGGGTCCATCTGCAGCTGCGACAAGGTGAAGGCGATGTTGTGCCGGTCGCCCGCGGTGCCCACGGCGATCTTCAGCCCGCGCGCGGCTGCGTCGCAGGCAAATCGCTTGAAGCCACTCACCTCCCGGAACTCGGCGGCAAAGAGCTCCCGGTAGATGGTTTCCTTCTCGTGGGTGATCTGCGCCGCCTCCTCTGCGCTGACGTTGCGGCCCATCAGTTCGCAGGCGCACTCATAGGCGGTACGGCCGGTGGTGCGTCGCATGAGGTCGGGCACGTCCACCGCCAGTTCGCGGCGGCGCGCGAACTCCACCCAGGCCCGGGCGTGCCAAGGCATGGAGTCGACCATGGTGCCGTCCATATCGAAAACAAGGGCCTCGACCCTGCGCATCAGACGCCCTGCTTCAGCGAGGCTTCGATGAACACGTCCAGGTCGCCATCCAGCACTTTCTGGGTGGCCGAGACCTCGACGTTGGTGCGCAGGTCCTTGATGCGGCTGTTGTCGAGCACGTAGCTGCGGATCTGGTGGCCCCAGCCGACATCGGTCTTGGTGTCTTCGAGCTTCTGCTGCTCTTCCATGCGCTTGCGCATCTCGAAGTCGTACAGCCGCGACCGCAGGCGCTTCCAGGCCACGTCGCGGTTGCTGTGCTGGCTGCGGCCGTCCTGGCACTGCACCACGATGCCGGTAGGGATGTGGGTCAGGCGTACCGCCGAATCGGTCTTGTTGATGTGCTGACCGCCAGCGCCGGACGCGCGGAAGGTGTCGGTGCGCACATCGGCCGGGTTGATCTCGATCTCGATCGAGTCGTCGATTTCTGGGTAGACGAACAGCGAGGCGAACGAGGTGTGGCGGCCGCCGGAGCTGTCGAACGGGCTCTTGCGCACCAGGCGGTGCACGCCGGTTTCGGTGCGCAGCAGACCGAAGGCGTACTCGCCCTCGACCTTGATCGTGGCGCTCTTGATGCCGGCGGTGTCACCGGGCGTCTCGTCTTCCACCGTCGCCTTGAAGCCCTTGCGCTCGGCGTACTTGAGGTACTGGCGCAGCAGCATGCTGGCCCAGTCGCAGGCCTCCGTGCCGCCGGCACCTGCCTGGATGTCCACAAAGGCGTTCAGCGGGTCGGCCGGGTTGTTGAACATGCGCCGGAACTCGAGCTGTTCCACATCGGCGGCCAGCTTGGCGGCTTCGCCCTCGATCGTGAGCAGGCTGGCTTCGTCGCCTTCTTCCTTGCTCATGTCATAGAGTTCGATGTTGTCGGCGAGCTCGCTGGTGAGCTTGGTCAGAGTGACCACCACGCCGTCGAGTGCCTTCTTTTCCTTGCCCAGTTCCTGGGCGCGTTTCGGGTCGTTCCAGACGGTGGGGTCCTCGAGCCAGGCGTTGACGGTTCTCAGGCGCTCCGATTTGGCATCGAAGTCAAAGATACCCCCGGAGGGCTTCGGTCCTGGCGCGCAGGTCCGTGAGTTGGGCGCCGATCTGGTTGATGTGTTCTGCTTCCATGACGGGTTCTTCCAATGTGTCTGTGACCCGTCATTTTCTCACGCCGCACCGTCTGACGCCGAGGGGCCAGACGTGGGCGACCGGCCCCGCCTGGCGCACCGGCAAAAAGGCCTCGGCAGTCAGGTTCAGCGCGTTCGTCAACCCGCCAGGAATTCCTCGATCAGCGCCGCCAGCGCCTCGGGCTGGTCGTGCTGCAACATGTGGCCCGCGTCCTGCACCACGGCGATGCGGCAGTCGGGCACGGCTTTCAGGCGCTCGTGGTACTCGTCCAGCGTGTACTTGCCCTGCCACCACTGGCCCAGGCTGTCGTCGGTGGCCTCCACAGCCAGTGTCGGCGCGGTGATGCGGCGGTAGATTTCCAGCACCTCGTCCACCCGGTACAGCTGCGCGTTGATGATCTTGTGGGCCGGGTCGCCCTGGATTTGCCACTTCGTGGTTCCGTCCGGCTGGACACGGGGCGCCGCCCACTCACGGGCCAGCCACTCGGCCCGGTCCTGGCCCAGGCGCGGGTTGGTCTTCATCAGGCGGCGCGCGACGCCCGCCGCGTCGTCATAGGCCTTGAGGTCCAGCTCGCCGCGGTGCAACGCCTTGAGGTCGTCCATCCACTTCGCCAGTCGCCCGGGCGCCTGCGAGGGCCGGGTGGCCGGCATGCCGAAGCCTTCCAGGTTGATCAGCCGGCGGATGCGCTGCGGGCGCACCCCGGCATACAGCATGACCACGTTGCCGCCCATGCTGTGGCCGACCAGGTCGACCGGCTGCTCGGGCGCATAGTGGTCCAGCAGGGTGTCCAGGTCCGCCAGGTAGTCAGGGAACCAGTAGTTGTCGGTGCCGGGCAGGGCGGTCTGGCCGTAACCGCGCCAGTCCGGGGCAATGATCTGCCGCCCTTGTGCAAACGCGTCGGACAGGGCATCGACCACGAACTGGTACGACGCCGCCACATCCATCCAGCCATGCACCATTACCAGCGGCGGCACGCCGGGGCGGGCCTCGCCCCAGATGCGGACGTGGTACGTGAGGTGGCGGACGGGGATGAACTCGCTGCGCGAGGCTCTCTTGATTGGGTACATTGGGCGCATTATTCAGGAGACACCCCATGGCAGTCAGTCAAGACAGGGACAAAGCAGGTTCCGGCGCAACCGACCCCTACGCGGCAATGCACCACGGCTTTCGCTGGCCCCGGCCGGAACGCTTCAACATCGCCCAGGTGTGTTGCCGGCGCTGGGCGCTGGGCGGCAAGGGCGCATCGGGTGGTCCTGAAAACATAGCAGTCATCGACCATTCCACGCTGGGAAGTGGCACGTTTCATTCATATTCTGAGCTGCAGGAGGCCGCCAACCGGCTGTCGAACCTGCTGGTCGCGCAAGGCGTGTGCCGGGGCGACCGGGTGGCCATCGTGCTGCCGCAGCGCTTTGAGACCGCGGTGGCCTACATGGCCGTGCTGCAGATGGGCGCAGTGGCCATGCCGCTGTCCATTCTGTTCGGTCCCGAGGCGTTGGAGTTCCGGTTGCAGGACAGTGAGGCCGTGCTGGCGATCGGCGACGAGGCTTCGATCGGCGCCGTGCAGGGCGTGCGCGCACGCTGCCCGCAGTTGCGGACCGTGGTAGGCCTTGGGGCGGCCACGGACGCTGACCTGGACGCCGCGGCGTCCATGCGGGGCGCGTCGCCCGATTTCGATCTGGTGGAAACCCAAGCCGACGATCCGGCGGTGCTGATCTACACCAGCGGCACCACCGGCAACCCGAAGGGCGCGCTGATTCCCCACCGCGCGATGATCGGCAACCTGAGCGGCTTCATCTGCAGCCAGAACTGGTTCGGGTTTGACCCGGCGGCGTATCCAACCCTGGCCGATGTGGTGGCCGTCGGGTCCGCCGAACCGTCCGTGCGGCCATCATCGCAGGCGGTGTTCTGGTCGCCCGCCGACTGGGCCTGGACGGGCGGCCTGATGGATGCGCTGCTGCCCAGCCTGTACTTTGGCCGCCCCATCGTCGCGTACAACGGCCGCTTCAGCCCAGAGTTGGCGTTTTCGCTGATGCAGCAGCACGGCGTGACCCATAGCTTTCTTTTCCCGACCGCGCTCAAGGCCATGATGAAGGCCTACCCCGAGCCGGCAAAACATTTCGCGGTGCACCTGCAGGGCCTGATGAGTGCGGGCGAGGCGGTGGGTGACGCCGTCTTCAACTGGTGCCGCGAGCAGCTGGGCGTGACGGTCAACGAGATGTTCGGCCAGACCGAGATCAACTACATCGTGGGCAACTGCGCGGTCCAGTGGCCGGCCAGGGCCGGCAGCATGGGCAAGGGCTACCCAGGCCATCGCGTCGCAGTGATCGATGACGAAGGCCAGGAATGCCCGGTGGGCGTGCCCGGCGATGTGTCGCTGCACCGGTTCGACGTGCATGGCGACCCCGACCCGATCTTTTTCCTGGGCTACTGGAAGAACGAAGCCGCCACGGCGGGCAAATTCACCGGCGACTGGTGCCGCACCGGTGATGTGGCCGTGCGCGACGCCGATGGCTACCTCTGGTACCAGGGCCGGGCCGACGATGTGTTCAAGGCGGCCGGCTACCGCATTGGCCCCGGCGAGATCGAGAACTGCCTCGTCAAGCACCCGGCGGTGGCCAACGCGGCCGTGGTGCCCAAGCCGGACCGGGAGCGCGGCTCGCTGGTCAAGGCCTATGTCGTGCTATCTCCTGAAACAATAGCAAAACGTGACCATTCTGCGCTGGGAAGGATGCAGTTTGAGCAGGAACTGGTCGCAGAACTGCAGGCCCACGTGCGCGGCCAGCTCGCGCCCTACGAGTACCCCAAAGAGATCGAGTTCATCGACGCACTGCCCATGACCACCACGGGCAAAGTGCAGCGGCGCGTGCTGCGGCTGCAGGAGGAGGCCAGGGCGCGGGGCGACACGAACTGAAAACCCGGCGACAGCGCGCTCGCGTCTGAGCCCGTAAACTGGCCGCCCGTTCGCCCACCATCCCCGACATTCAAGCCGATACCACCGATGAACACCATCCAACTGGGTCAAAGCGACCTGCACGTCACCCCGATCTGCCTCGGCACCATGACCTTCGGCGAGCAGGTCGATGAGGCCAGCGCCCACGCGATTCTGAACCGCTCGCTGGAGCGCGGCGTCAACTTCATCGACACCGCCGAGATGTACGCGGTGCCGGCGCGTGCCGAAACCTGTGGCGCCACCGAAACCATCATCGGCAACTGGTTTGCGAAAAACCCTGGCGTGCGCCAGAAGGTGGTGCTGGCCACCAAGGTCGCGGGCCCTTCGCGCGGCATGCCCTGGATCCGCGCCGGCGGTGGGATGACGGCGGCCGACATCGGGGCCTCGTGCGACGCCAGCCTGCGCCGGCTGCAGACCGATGTGATCGACCTGTACCAGATCCATTGGCCCGAGCGCCACGTGCCGGCCTTCGGCATCGTCTATTACGACCCGACCAAGGAGAAGTCCGAAACGTCCATCCGCGAACAGCTGGAGGCCCTGGCGGTCCTGGTCAGGGCCGGCAAGGTGCGCCACATCGGCCTGTCGAATGAAACGCCGTACGGTGTGCACGAGTTCCTGCGCCTGGCCGAGCAGCACGGTCTGCCCCGCGTGGCGAGCATCCAGAACCCGTACTGCCTGATCAACCGGACCTTCGAGAACGGTCTGGACGAAACCTGCCACCGACTGGGCGTGTCGCTGCTGGCCTACTCGCCGCTGGGCTTCGGCCTGCTGACCGGCAAGTACGACGCCACCGGCATCGCCTCGCCCGAGGCGCCTCAGGGCCGCATGGCGAAGTTCGAATCGATGAAGAAGCAGCGTTGGGGCCGCCCGGAGGCGCTGGTGGCCGCGCGTCGCTACAACGCCCTGGCCCGCGAGCACGGCCTGACGCCCTCGCAGCTGGCGCTGGCCTTCTGCTACACCAAGTGGCAGGTCGCCAGCACCATCATCGGTGTCACCTCGCTGGCGCAGCTCGACGAAGACCTCGACGCATGGGGCACCACCCTGTCGCCCGAGCTGCTCAAGGCGATCGATGCGATCCGTTGGGAGCTGCGCGACCCGGCGCTTTAAAGTGGACTAGAGCGGCGCACGCGCGTCAGAGTTCTGCGCAAGCCGTACTCAGACGGCAACGGCACCGGGCCTACTTCCCGTCTGGTGCCGTCATCGCCTTCACAAACAGGCCGAGAACCTGCAGGCCGCCTTGGGTGATTTGTGCCGTGAAGTTTGCAGGCTGAATATCGATATAGGCGTCCGCAGGCGCGTCTGCGCCTTGGGCTGCGCGTCCCAGGGCGCCCAGCAGGCCCGATCCCCGCGCATTGGTGCCTTCACCCTTGACACCCGAGAGTTCGAGTCCGCGCACGGGCACCGCCTTGGTGAGTGTGAACAGGTTGCGCGAGCTGGGCAGGCCGCTCAGGTTGACCCCGTTGACGAAAATGGCCGTGCCATCTTCCACGAAGCGCGGCAAGGGGTCGGTCTCGAACTCCCAGGAGGCGGACTTGAGGATCATGTTTCCATACTGCGCCGACGAACCCCAGCCCTTGCCTTTCTGCTCGATCATGGAGACCGTCATCCGCACCGCCAGCAGGGGCGCCTGCAATGTTTTTGCAGCTGTAGCACTGCCCAGCACCAGGGTCATTCCCCGCAGGGACTGACCGCCGTCGCCGGGGAGCCACTTCTTGTCGATCAGGCCGTTCAGGATGATGGGCAGCCCTTTCGCCGAGACCAGCATGTTGACCGCCATGTGCTTGTCCTTGCGCACACCGGTCTCAATGTTGTCGATGAATGGCGAGGCGGTCCCCGCCTTGCGGATTTCCTGGAAATTGGCGTTGGCATCGAGTTCGGATTGCGGCACGACCTCGATGCCAGCGGCCTTCAGGTCTGCGACGAAGCCGTCATACAGCTTGTCAGCCACCGTTTGCAGAAGGGCAGCATCGACGCCGCGGGTCTGCGTGAAATAGGTGGCGCTTTGTGCCTGGAACATTCCAAAGCTGCCAGCCGACCGTTCAATGCCCTGGTCGCGCACGAACTGGATGAAGAACGACGAAATGGCGACACGCTTGTTGGCGCCCAGGCCTCCGGATTCCTGGGCCTTGACGTAGTCCGCGACGGAAAGTGCCTGGTCGGAAGGCGGTGTTTGGGCAAACGCAAACGTCGCGAAAGCGCTGAATGCAAGTGCAACTGTCGCTTTGGAGAACTTCAGCATGGGGGCCTCGTGGGTGTCAAAAAGTGGTTCAAGCAGGTCGTTTGACCCATTGGTGTCGATGCATAGGGGGTCTGCGATATCCGCAGAAAACTTGCGCCGCGGTTTCAGCATAGCCCGATACCCTTTGGAATGAAAACACCTCAAACAGGGGGGCGTTTGCAGCGCCAAGGCGTCGATCGATCCGCGAGGCTGGCCAACCGAAGCTTTGACGGGTACGAAGTGGCCCCTCGTGGTTGTGGAAAATGCGCCGATATGGCCAAAAAGGATCACGTCTCCGAAACCCCCGCCACCGCGCTGCTCAAGGCGAACCGTGTGGCCTTCACCGAGCACCCGTACGAGTACCTGGAGCACGGCGGCGCGCAGCACAGCGCGGAGGTGCTGGGCTGGGACCCGTTTGCCGTCGTGAAGACGCTGGTCATGCAGGACCAGGACGCCAGGCCGCTGCTGGTGCTGATGCACGGCAACCGCAAGGTGTCGACCAAGAACCTGGCGCGGCAGATCGGTGCCAAGTCGGTCGAGCCCTGCAAGCCCGAGGTCGCCAACCGGCACAGCGGCTACCTCGTGGGGGGCACCTCGCCGTTCGGCACCCGGCGGACCATGCCGGTGTTCATCGAAGAGAGCATTCTGGCGCTGCCGAAAATCCTGATCAACGGCGGGCGGCGCGGCTACCTGGTCGGCATCGACCCGCAGGTCTGCGTCCAGGTGCTGGGCGCGCGGCCCGTGCAGTGTGCGCTCGTAGAGTGATCACCCCCTTGCGACGCTGGCAAAATGGCGCGCTTGCCTAGGAGCACCCTTTGGAAACCCTGTATCCCCTGCTCGCGGCCGTGGCCGCCTACCTGGTCGGTTCGCTGAGTTTTGCCGTCATCGTGAGCCGCGCCATGGGCCTCAACGACCCGCGCACCTTCGGCAGCAAGAACCCCGGCGCCACCAACGTGCTGCGCTCGGGCAGCAAGCCGGCGGCGGTGATCACGCTGCTGCTCGATGCGGCCAAGGGCTGGCTGCCGGTGATGCTGGTGCGCTGGTTTGGCCCGTCCGTCGGTCTGGGCGATGGCACGGTGGCGCTGGTCGGGCTGGCGGCTTTCCTGGGACACCTGTACCCGGTGTTTTTCAAGTTCGAAGGCGGCAAGGGCGTGGCCACGGCGCTGGGCGTGCTGTTCGGCATCAGCGGCTGGCTCGGCCTGGCCACCGCGCTGACCTGGCTGATCATTGCGTACTTTTTCCGCTACTCCTCGCTGGCCTCGCTGGTGGCCGCGGCCTTTGCGCCGGTCTATTACCTCTTCGGCGACCGGGTGGCCTGGTATGCGGACAAGTCGATCACGCTGGCCCTCTTCGTGATGGCCATGTTCCTGGCCTGGCGCCACCGCGAGAACATCAACCGCCTGCTGGCGGGCAAGGAATCGAAGCTGGGGTCCAAGAAGTGAGCGAGCTGCGCCGCCTGCATGTCGCGGCCCGCTACAGCGAGGCCGCCGTCTTCAACGGGGTGGTGTACCTGGCCGGCATGGTGCCCGAGTGCGACGCCACCGACATTGCTGCGCAGACGGCCGATGTGCTGGCCCAGGTGGACCGTCGCCTGGCCGAGTGCGGCAGCGACCGCACGCGCATCCTGCGCACGCAGATTTTCCTGGCAGACATTGCCGACATCGGCGCGATGAACGCCGTCTGGGACGCCTGGGTGCTGCCCGGTTCGGCGCCGCCGCGGGCCACGGTGCAGGCCGCGCTGGCCGACCCAGGCTGGCGCATCGAGGTCGTGGTCACCGCGGCGGTGGCGCCAGATCAGTCCTGATTTGATAGCTGAATGTGACCATCCGACGCTGGGAAGTGGCCAAAAAGACTCGAAATTAGCTTAATAGCGCCGCTCCAGCACCATCTGGTCGTTGTCGCGGCGCATCTGGAAGCGGTTCAGGTAGCTGTTGCCCAGCAGCACGAAGGGCATGCCCTGGGGCGTGACGACCGCGTCCACGTCGTACACCTCCACGTCGCCGATCCGCACCGACGCCAGTTTCACGCGCCAGCCCTGGGCCAGGCCGTTCGCGGTGCCAACCCGCACGGGCTGGCCGTCGCGGTAGGCGAGTCCGATGCGCTCGGCGTCGCTCACGCCCATCGCCACCGTTGAGGCCCCGGTGTCCACCATGAACTGCACCGGCCGCCCGTTGATGCTGCCGGAACCCATGAAATGGCCGCCCCCATCAGCCGGCAGCGAGATCCGCCCGCTGCTGGCCTGGCCGCGCTCACCCAGGCTGGCCGGGGATTCCCCGAGGCGCAGCGTAAGGCGCTTGCCGCCCACCTCCACGACGGCCGCGTCGCTGCTGGTGGACACGACCCTGACGCCTTGCACCGTTTCGCCGACCGCCACGCTGCGCGGCGCGCCGCCATCGATCATCAGCAGGGCCCGCGAGCCCAGCATGCCTTGCAGCGCGACAGATTGGGCCCATGCGCCGCTGGCGAGGGCGGTGACCAGCCCAACAGCCCACACGCACCGGGCGGCAAGGGGGAGGATGGCGCGAGCCCGACCCGAAAGGGGCGCCTGCCTTGCAGGGCCGGCGCTGCACGCCGGGTGGCAGGCGTGGGGCATGCCGCTTCAGTCCCGGAAATTGTCGAAACTCAGCGGAATGTCGGTCATGTCCTTGCGCAGCAAGGCCATGGCAGCCTGCAGGTCGTCGCGCTTGGCGCCGGTGATGCGCACCGATTCGCCCTGGATCGAGGCCTGCACCTTCATCTTGCTGTCCTTGATCAGGCGGGTGATCTTCTTGGCGTCGTCGGAGGCGATGCCGTTCTTGACCTTGATGACCTGCTTGACCTTGTCGCCGCCGATTTTCTGCACGTCGCCCATGTCGAGGAAGCGCACGTCCACGTTGCGCTTGGTGAGCTTGTTGCGCAGGATGTCCTCGATCTGGGTCAGCTGGAAATCAGCGTTGCCGATCAGGGTGATCTCCTTGTCCTTGAGCTCGATGGCGGCCGGAGTGCCCTTGAAGTCGAAGCGGGTGGCGATCTCCTTGGCCGTGTTGTCGACCGCGTTTTTCACTTCGGGCAGGTTGGGTTCGCAGACAGCGTCAAAAGAAGGCATGGGGGACTCGTTACGGAAAGTGGGCAGTGCGACAATTCTCCCATGATCGCCGAGCGAAATGTACCCCTGCAGTCCTGCAACAGCTTCGGCATCGTTGCGCGGGCCCAGACCCTGGTTCGGGTGCGTCAGCCGGCCGACGTGCAGGCCGTGCTGGACGACCCGGAACTGGGCCCTGCGCCCAAGTTTGTGCTGGGCGGCGGCAGTAACATCGTGCTGACCGGCGATGTGCGGCCGGTGGTGCTCAAGGTCGAATTGACCGGCCGCCGGCTGGTGGCCGACACGCCGAAGGCCTGGATCGTGGAGGCCGGCGCTGGGGAGAACTGGCACGACTTCGTGGCCTGGACGCTGGAGCAGGGCTGGCCTGGGCTGGAGAACCTGGCGATGATCCCCGGCATGGTCGGGGCCTCGCCGGTGCAGAACATTGGCGCCTACGGCGTGGAGGTGCAGGACCGCTTCGAGTCGCTCGATGCGGTGGACCTGACGACCGGCCAAGCTTTCACCCTGGATGCGGCGCAGTGCGCCTTTGGGTACCGCGATTCGATCTTCAAGCACGCCAGCAGCGGCCCCAACGGCCTGGGGCTGGCGGGCAAGGCGCTGATCCTGCGGGTGCGTTTCGCTTTGCCCAAACCCTGGAAGGCGGTGCTGGGCTATCTGGACCTGGAGCGCAAGCGCACAGAGACCGGCATCGAGGCGCCGTCGGCCCGGCAGATCTTTGACTGGGTCTGCGCGATCCGGCGCGCCAAGCTACCCGACCCGGCGGTCATCGGCAACGCCGGCAGCTTCTTCAAGAACCCGACCGTCACGCCCGAACAGTGCGCCGACATCATCGCCCGCGACCCCAAGGTGGTGCACTACCCGATGCCCGACGGCAGCATCAAGCTCGCCGCGGGCTGGCTGATCGATGCCTGCGGCTGGAAGGGCAAGAGCGTCGGCCAAGCGGGGGTTTATGAAAAGCAGGCTCTGGTGCTGGTGAATCGCGGTGGGGCCACGGGCGGGCAGGTGATGACCCTGGCCCGGGCGATCCAGACCAGCGTGTACGAGCGTTTCGGCATCCGGCTGGAGCCGGAGCCGGTGGTGGTGTAGCGTGCCCGGGTATCGGGCCGCATGGACTTCTTTTGTTCAACGTCTTTCAGGAAGAAACATGAGCATTCGACTGAGTTCATGGTTGCGTGGCGCAACGCTGGCGGGCGCGTTGCTGGCCGCCGGCTGCGCGGGTTTCAACGCGAGCACACTGCAACCCGGTGTGTCGACCTTGCCGCAGATCGAGGCGGCGTTGGGCAAACCGGCGATGGTCTGGAAGAACCCGGACGGCACTTCTCAGCTGGCCTATCCGTTCGGCCCTTCCGGCACCCAGACCTTCATGGTGTTCGTGGGTGCCGACGGCAAGCTCCAGCGCATCACCGGGGTGCTGAATGAAGCGCAGTTCGGACTGGTGCAGGCGGGCATGACGAAGGAGCAGGTGTTGCGCATCCTCGGGCCCTCCGGCGCGTTGTGGACGCAGACCTTTCCCCGGACGAACACCTTGGCCTGGACCTGGCTGTACTGCGCGCCGGGCAACTTCCAGAACTACTTCAACGTCATGTTCGATGTGGGCAGCGGCCTGGTGCGTTCGACCGGACAAAGCCCGGTCATGCTGGGACGCGAAGGCCTGACCCCTTCCTGCACCCAGACCGTCCTCGGCGCTTGAGGTTCGGGTTCACGGCGCGGAAGGCTCGCGCGAAAGCGCCTTTGACTTGCCATGAAAAAAGCCGCCTGACCGGCGGCTCCTGGCGGGCACGAAGATGAATCAGCCGCCTTTGCCGTCCTTGCGGCCGCCGTCCAGGCGAAGCATGTCGGCGCCGGAGCCCAGCGACAGCAGGCCCGTCTTGGCGTAGATACCCAGCTTCTGGCGCGTGTCCACGATGTCGAGGTTGCGCATGGTGAGCTGGCCGATGCGGTCCAGCGGCGTGAACGGCGCGTCTTCGACCTTTTCCATGCTCAAGCGCTCGGGCTGGTAGGTCAGGTTGGGCGACTCGGTGTTCAGGATCGAGTAGTCGTTGCCGCGGCGCAGCTCAAAGGTCACTTCGCCGGTGATCGCGCGCGCCACCCAGCGCTGGGCGGTCTCGCGGAGCATGATGGCCTGCGAGTCGAACCAGCGGCCCTGGTAGAGCAGACGGCCGAGCTTGCGGCCGTTGTCGCGGTATTGCTCGATGGTGTCTTCGTTGTGGATGCCGGTGACCAGACGCTCGTAGGCGGCGAACAGCAAGGCGAGGCCGGGGGCTTCGTAGATGCCGCGGCTCTTGGCCTCAATGATGCGGTTCTCGATCTGGTCGCTCATGCCCAGACCGTGGCGCCCGCCGATGCGGTTGGCCTCCAGGATCAGGTCGGCGGCACTGTCGAAGGTCTTGCCGTTCAGCGCCACCGGCTGGCCTTCTTCGAAGCGCACCGAGACTTCCTCGGCCTTGACCACGCAGTCCTCGCGCCAGAAGGGCACGCCCATGATGGGGTTGACGATGCGGATGCCGCTGTTCAGGTGCTCCAGGTCCTTGGCCTCGTGCGTGGCGCCCAGCATGTTGGAGTCGGTGGAGTAGGCTTTCTCGGCCGACATCTTGTAGCCGAAGCCGTTGGCCGTCATGAAGGCGGACATTTCGGCGCGCCCGCCCAGCTCATCGATGAACGCCTGGTCCAGCCAGGGCTTGTAGATCTTGAGCGACGGGTTTGCGAGCAGGCCGTAGCGGTAGAAGCGCTCGATGTCGTTGCCTTTAAAGGTGCTGCCATCGCCCCAGATGTTGACGTCGTCTTCCTTCATCGCGGCCACCAGCATGGTGCCGGTGACGGCGCGGCCGATCGGGGTGGTGTTGAAGTAGGTGACGCCCGCGGTCGAGATGTGGAAGGCGCCGCACTGCAGCGCGGCAATGCCTTCGGCCGCCAACTGGCTGCGGCAGTCGATCAGGCGCGCCTTCTCGGCGCCGTATTCCATCGCCTTGCGCGGGATTTCGTCGTAATCGGCCTCGTCGGGCTGGCCCAGGTTCGCCGTGTAGGCGTAAGGGATGGCGCCTTTCTGGCGCATCCACAGCAGCGCGGCGCTGGTGTCCAGGCCGCCGGAGAACGCGATGCCGACCTTTTGCTGGGCGGGAAGGTTTTGGAGAATCGTGGCCATGGTCGGGTCTCGGAAAGTAGGGCTCAGCCGAAGTGGCAGATGTAGTGGTAGGCGTCGTCCACGCGGATCTCAAAGCTGGAGTTGCCCGGTACGCTGAAGGACTCGCCGGCGCCGGATTTCACCCATGTGTCGCTCCCGGCCAACTTGTATTCGCACGAACCGGCCACGCCCTCCATGATCTCAGGCGCGCCGGTGTTGAAAGTCAAGGTGGCGGGCAGGATCACGCCCACGGATTTTTTCGTGCCGTCGGCAAAGGTGATGCCGTGGCTGACGCATTTGCCATCGAAATAGACATTGGCTTTCGTGGTGACGGACACGCCGTCGATGTGGGTGGTGGTCATGAAGTGCGAAAGAAGGATAAGGAATCGGCGAAACCCATGATTTTAGGTCCGCTGGCAGGTGTCAGCGCCGTTTCAGCCAGGCGTCGGCGTCAAAGCCGACCGTCACACCGTCGGGCCAGGCGACCACCGGGCGTTTGATCACGCTCGGGTGCGCCAGCATCAGGGCGCGGGCGCTGGCGGCATCGGACACCGCGTCACGGGTGGCCCCGTCGAGCTGGCGCCAGGTCGTGCCTTTTCGGTTCACCAGCCGTTCCCAGCCCACGTGCGCCAGCCACTGGTCCAGTTCAGGTTCTGGCACGCCTTGCTTCCTGAAGTCGTGAAAGACGTAGTCGATGCCGTACTGGCTCAGCCAGGCGCGGGCCTTCTTGACGGTGTCGCAGTTGGGGATGCCATAGAGGGTGGTCATCCGCCCATTCTGGCACGGTGCGGTCCGCGAATACCGTGCGGGCGCCGCGGGCCTTGGTGGGGGTGCGCGACAATCCGGGGTCCATGAAAACCTTATCCGACTGGCTCGTCCATTGCGAGCGCCTGCATCCCGTGACCATCGACATGGGGCTGGAACGCGTCAAAGCGGTGGCGGCACGCATGAACTTCGGCTTTGCATGTCCTGTCATCACCGTGGCCGGAACCAATGGCAAGGGTTCGACCTGTGCCATGCTGGAGGCGATCCTGTTGCAGGCGGGCTACCGCACGGGGGTGTACACCTCGCCCCATCTGGTGCACTTCGAGGAGCGCTGCCGCATCCATGGCGAGATCGCGCGGGCGCCCGACCTGATCCCGCACTTCGAGCGGGTGGAACAGGCCCGGGGCGACACGTCCCTGACCTATTTCGAATTCACCACGCTGGCCATCCTGAGCCTCATGGCGGCGTCCGGTCTGGATGTGGCCGTTCTGGAGGTGGGACTGGGCGGGCGGCTGGACGCGGTCAACGTCATCGACACCGACTGCGCGATCATCACCAGCATCGACATCGACCATACCGAACTGCTGGGCGACAACCGCGAAAGCATCGGCTATGAGAAGGCGGGCATCCTGCGCACCGGCAAGCCGGCCATCGTCAGCGACCCGATGCCGCCGCAAAGCGTGATCGACCGTGCCACCGAGATCGACGCGCCCCTGTGGCGCTTCGGGCACGATTTCAACTTTTCCGGCGACCGGCAGCAGTGGGCCTGGGCCGGGCGGGGCCGCCGGTTTGCCGGACTGGCCTATCCGGCCCTTCGCGGCGCCAATCAGTTGGTGAACGCCTCGGGTGTGCTCGCGGCGCTGGAGGCCCTTCGCGAAAAGTTGCCTGTGGCGGCGCAGGCCGTTCGCAATGGACTGGCGATGGTGGAGCTGCCGGGGCGCTTCCAGATCGTGCCCGGCCAGCCGACCCTGGTGCTGGACGTTTCGCACAACCCGCATTCGGTCGCGGCCTTGACCGCCAACCTGGATGCGATGGGCTATTACCCGACGACCCATGCCGTATTCGGTGCGATGGCCGACAAAGACCTGGCGCCCATGCTGGCGCGCGTCGGCCCGCTGGTGGATCGCTGGTATTTCACCGATCTGCCCACGCCGCGCGCGGCGCCGGCCCAGGCTTTGCTGGCCGGCTGGCAGGCGCTGCCGGGGCGCCGCGAGGCGCTGGCCAGTGTGCATGCGTCGCCAGTAGAAGCCCTGCGCGCCGCCATCGCCGCGGCAGACCCCGCTGATAGAATCGTCGTCTTTGGATCCTTCTATACCGTGGGCGGCGTTTTGCAGGACGGCATCCCGCGTCTCGATGCCAAACACCTGAACGCCTGAGTCCTTGCTTCATGGCATTTTTCAAGTTCCGATTCCCTGGCTCCCGATCCGACGCCGAAGCGGGGCATGTAGCGCCCGCGGAGAGCATCGAGGGCCTGCGCCGTCGTGCGCGCCACCGTCTGATCGGTGCGGCCGTGCTGGTGCTGGTGGCGGTGATCGGTTTTCCGTTGGTGTTCGACACCCAGCCCCGCCCGGTGGCCGTGGATGTGGCAATCCAGATTCCCGACCGCAACAAGGTCAAACCTCTGGCCGTGCCGTCCGCGGCAACGGATGCGGCGCCGAGTGTGGCGGGCCCGGTTGTCGCGGCTTCCGCGCCGGCGCGCGCAGCGTCGAGCCCTGCGGTGGCCGCTTCGGTGCCTTCGACGCAGGTGTCGGCGCGTGCCAGCCTGGATGCCCGGGAAGAGATCGTGGCGCCGGGTTCCGAGAAAAAGGCGGAGAAACCCAGCGTCAAATCGCCTGAGTCTGCTATTCATTCAGAAGCAAAAACCAGCCCTGCGGCGGCGCCGAAGCCCGAACCCAAGCCGGAGCCAAAAGCCGAAACCAAACCGCCCGCCGCCCATCCTGCCGATGACGGCCGCCGGGCGCAGGCCCTGCTGGAGGGCAAGGAGACCGCACCCGCACCGAAAGCCGCGGCGTCAGACACCGGTCGTTTCATTGTGCAAGTCGGCGCGTTCGCCGATGCCACCAAGGCGCGTGAGACGCGCCTGAAGGTGGAGAAGGCGGGTCTGACCACGTACACCCATATAGCGGAGACGGCCGAAGGCAAGCGAATCCGTGTCCGGGTTGGGCCGTTCACGAACCGGGCCGAGGCGGAAAAGGCAGCGGCGCGGATCCGTGGGCTGGATCTGCCCGCGGCCATTCTGACCCTTTGATCCGGCCGGATGCGTGACAGCCACGGATTGGTTCTTGCTGGCGGTGCTGGGGGCGTCGTTGCTTTTGGGCGCATGGCGCGGACTGGTCTACGAACTGATGTCGATGCTGGGTTGGATCGCCGCCTTCGTGTTGGCGCAATGGTGGGCGCCCGAAGTGGCACTGCGCCTGCCCATGAGCGGGGCCACCGAGCCGGTGCGATATGCAGCGGCGTTCGTGCTGGTCTTTGTGGCCGGCGCCTTTGCCGGCGGGTTGCTGGCCTGGATCACGCGCAAGCTGATCGAGGCCATCGGTCTGCGCCCGGTGGACCGTACGCTGGGCGCGGCGTTCGGGCTGGTGCGCGGCCTGGTCCTGTTGCTGGCGCTGGCTGTGGTGATGGACATGACGCCGATGAAGTCAAGTCCGTGGTGGCAGACTTCGACGGGCGCGGGGCTGCTGAGCACCGCGTTGAAAGGACTGCGGCCGGTGCTGCCTGAAGCCTTCGGGAAGTATCTGCCGGCCTGATTTTTTATGCGGCGCAGGCCCTTGCACCGCCGGTGCGAGTTCTGCGGCGAACGGGATGGAACTATGTGTGGAATCGTCGGCGTTGTCAGCAACGCGCCTGTCAATCAGCTGATCTACGACGCCCTGCTGCTGCTGCAGCACCGGGGCCAGGACGCTGCGGGCATCGTCACGCAGCTGGATCGCAAGTTCTTCATGCACAAGGCCAAGGGCATGGTGCGCGACGTCTTCCGCACGCGCAACATGCGCTCGCTGCCCGGGAGTTGCGGCCTGGGGCAGGTGCGCTACCCGACGGCCGGCAATGCCTACAGCGAGGAAGAAGCCCAGCCCTTCTACGTCAATGCCCCCTTCGGCATCGTGTTGGTGCACAACGGCAACCTGACCAACGCGCACGCCCTCAAGTCCGAGCTGTTCACCACCGACCACCGGCACATCAACACCGAGAGCGATTCCGAGGTGCTCCTCAACGTGCTGGCGCACGAGCTGGAGCGCTCGACCAAGGGCCTGCCGCTGACGCCGGCCGACGTGTTTGGCGCGGTCAGTGCGGTGCACCGGCGGGTGCGTGGCTCGTATGCCGTGATCGTGCTGATTGCCGGCCACGGCCTGCTGGCCTTCCGTGATCCCTATGGCATCCGGCCCCTGTGCATGGGCCATGGCGCCGATGGCACCACGATGTTCGCGAGCGAATCGGTGGCCCTGGAAGGGACGGGGCACCGGTTCGAGCGCGACCTGGCGCCGGGCGAAGCGGTGTTCGTGGAACTTTCCGGCGCCATCCATGCACGGCAATGTGCTGCCGCGCCGCTGTTGTCGCCGTGCATCTTCGAATTTGTCTACCTCGCGCGTCCGGATTCGGTGCTGGACGGCATCTCGGTCTACCAGGCGCGCCTGAATCTCGGCGAGACCCTGGCCAAGCGCGTGATCTCCACCGTGCCGCCGAACGAGATCGACGTGGTGATCCCCATCCCCGAATCCAGTCGCCCCAGTGCCACGCAGCTGGCGCACCTGCTCGGCATTCCGTACCGCGAAGGCTTCGTCAAAAACCGTTACGTCGGGCGCACCTTCATCATGCCCGGGCAGGAAGTGCGCAAGAAATCCGTGCGCCAGAAGCTCAACGTCATCGCCAGCGAGTTCAAGGGGCGTAACGTGCTGCTGGTCGATGATTCGATCGTGAGGGGCACCACGTCCAAGGAAATCGTCCAGATGGCGCGAGACGCCGGCGCCCGCAAGGTGTACCTTGCCAGCGCCGCGCCGCCGGTTCGCTTCCCCAACGTCTACGGCATCGACATGCCGACTTCCGATGAACTCGTGGCGCATGGCCGCAGCATCGAGGAGATCCGGCAGATCATCGGTTGCGATGCCCTGATCTACCAGGAGGTGGACGGCATGAAGAAGGCCATCGGCACGCTGAACCCGAAGCTGGCCAGCTTCGACGCGTCCTGCTTTGACGGCATCTACGTGACCGGCGACATCACAGCCGACGACATCGCGCGTCTCAACTCCGGCCGCCCTGGTGCTGAAGCGAGCGAGGAAGACAGCTCGCGCCTGGCGCTGCCCAACCCCAACAACGACGTATGAGCCAAGTTCCCCTGCCTCCCAACCTGCACATCAACACCCTGGCGGTGCATGCCGCCGTCGAGCGCAGCGCCTTCGGCGAAAACTCCGAAGCGCTGTACCTTACCAGCGGCTATGTTCAGCCCGATGCCGCCAGCGCGGCCGCGCGCTTCGGGGGTGAGGAGGAGGGCTACACCTACACCCGTTCCGGAAATCCCACCGTCACCAGCCTGGAACTGCGCCTGGCGGCGATGGAGGGCAGTGAGGCCGCCATGGCCACGGCATCGGGCATGGCGGCGATCATGCTCATGCTTTTCAGCCTGCTCAAGTCAGGCGACCACGTGGTGTTCTCGCAGTCGATGTTCGGGTCGACCATCAAGCTCATCGGCTCGGAATTCGCTCGCTTTGGGGTGGAATCGACCGTCGTGCCGCAGACAGACCTGGATGCGTGGCGCCAGGCGATCCGGCCGAACACCCGGCTGCTGTTTGCCGAAACGCCGACCAATCCGCTGACCGATGTGTGCGACATTGCTGCGCTGGCCACCATGGCGCGTGACCAAGGCGCCTGGCTGGCCGTGGACAACTGCTTTGCCACTCCTGTGCTGCAACGTCCCCTTGCGATGGGTGCCGACATCGTGATGCATTCGGGCACCAAGTACCTGGACGGGCAAGGCCGGGTGATGGCGGGCGCCCTCTGCGCCACCGAAGTGATGGTGCGCGAACGCTTCCTGCCGGTCATCAAGAACGCCGGCATGGTGCTCTCGCCCTTCAATGCCTGGGTCGTGCTCAAGGGCCTGGAGACCCTGGATATCCGCATGCGCGCCCAGTCAGCGCAGGCGCTGGAACTGGCGCAGTGGCTGGAACAGCACCCCGCGGTGCAGCGGGTGTACTACCCTGGGCTGCAAAGCCACCCGCAGCACGACCTGGCCATGCGCCAGATGAGCGGCCTGGGTGGCGCCGTGCTGTCCTTCGCTGTCCGTACGCCGGCGGCCGATGAGGCGCGCGAACGCGCGTTCCACGTGCTCGACAGCCTGCAGGTGCTTTCGCTGGCCACCAACCTGGGCGACACCAAGACCTTGGCCTGCCACCCGGCCAGCACCTCGCACGGCAAACTGACCGAAGCACAGCGCCAGGCGGCGGGCATCGGTCAGGGCCTGATTCGTGTGGCGGTCGGGCTCGAGCACCTCGACGACATCAAGGCCGATCTGCTGCGCGGCCTGGACACCCTGTAGACCCATCATGACCCAAGCCCGCATCCGTACGCGTTTTGCCCCGTCGCCGACAGGCTTCATCCATCTGGGAAACATCCGCTCGGCGCTGTACCCCTGGGCTTTCGCCCGGGCCAACGGCGGCGACTTCATCCTGCGTATCGAAGACACCGATCTGGAGCGGTCCAGCCAAGCCGCGGTGGACGTCATTCTTGAGGGCATGGCCTGGCTGGGCCTGGACCCCGACGAAGGCCCCTTCTACCAGATGCAACGCATGGACCGCTACAAGGCGGTGCTGGCCGAAATGGTCGCCGCAGGGCAGGTCTATCCCTGCTACATGGGCATGGCGGAGCTCGACGCGTTGCGCGAACGCCAGATGGCTTCGAAAGAAAAACCTCGGTATGACGGCACCTGGCGCCCCGAACCGGGCAAGGTGCTACCGCCCGTGCCCGAAGGGGTCAAGCCCGTGCTGCGATTCCGCAATCCACAGGGTGGCGTGGTGGCCTGGGACGACAAGGTCAAGGGCCGCATCGAGATCAGCAACGACGAACTCGACGACCTGGTGATCGCCCGTCCGGACGGCACGCCCACCTACAACTTCTGTGTGGTGGTGGACGACATCGACATGGCGATCACGCATGTGATCCGCGGCGATGACCACGTCAACAACACGCCGCGCCAGATCAACATCTTCCGCGCGCTGGGAAAGGAACCGCCCGTCTATGCCCACCTGCCGACGGTGCTGAACGAGCAGGGCGAAAAGATGAGCAAGCGCAATGGCGCCAAGCCCGTGACCCAGTACCGTGACGAGGGCTATCTGCCCGACGCGATGGTGAACTACCTGGCGCGGCTGGGCTGGAGCCACGGCGATGACGAGATCTTCAGCCGGGCCCAGTTCCTGCAATGGTTCAGTCTGGATCACCTGGGCCGCAGCGCGGCGCAGTTCGATGAGGCCAAGCTGCGCTGGGTCAATGCCCAGCACCTGAAGGCCACAGATGACGATACGCTGGCCGCGCTGGTCGCGGTGCAGCTGCGCGGGCGCGGCATCGAGGCTGACGAGCGCCTGCCGCGCATCTGTGCGCTGTTCAAGGACCGTTGTGACACCACCGTCGTGCTGGCCCACTGGGCTGCGGCGTTCTATGTGGACGTCACGCCCCATGCGGACGAGATGGCTCAGCACGTGACAGACGCAATCAAGCCTTCGCTGGCTTTGCTAGCGCAGAAGCTGGCGTCCTGCGCCTGGGAGAAGGCGGCGATTTCGGGTGCGATCAAAGAGGTTCTCGCGGCCGGGGGCCTCAAGATGCCGCAACTGGCGATGCCGGTACGTGTGCTGGTCATGGGGACTGCCCAGACGCCTTCGCTCGATGCGGTGCTGGAACTTGCCAGTCGCGAAAAAGTTGTGGCCTGTTTGCAGAAAGCGTGAAAAGCAGTCTATAATTCAAGGCTTCGATACAAGCGAAGTTGCTGATTTGATTGCAGGTCGGCAGTGACGCAAGTGCGGGGGTATAGCTCAGCTGGGAGAGCGCTTGCATGGCATGCAAGAGGTCAGCGGTTCGATCCCGCTTACCTCCACCACCACGTATCGACGGACAGATCCAAGGTTTTGACCCTATCGTCTAGAGGCCTAGGACATCACCCTTTCACGGTGAGTACCGGGGTTCGAATCCCCGTAGGGTCGCCAAGTTTGTAGCACTTGGCCATCGAAAGATGGCGAAGCTATCTACCAGGAGTGGTAGTTCAGTTGGTTAGAATACCGGCCTGTCACGCCGGGGGTCGCGGGTTCGAGTCCCGTCCACTCCGCCAAATCAAAACCCTAAGTAGTTGATCTACTTAGGGTTTTTTCATTGTCCGGCCGGGGAAAATTCTCCATCCCAACATCCCGCCCTACATCTCGGAAACGCTTGGGCGTGTCGCGGAAATGTGACGGCGCGTGACAGGCCGTGACGTCGTCGGCTCAGAACAGGCTCGTCGCTGCTCGGCGTAAACCGCTGTGCCACGTCCAAATTAGGCGTTGAGCACGACGGTAGGCGTAGGTTTCCAAAGTGTTGCGCCCCTGTTGGCCGTGCTTCGCGTTGCGCCAGTCTGACTCGTGGGCAACGATGGACGTGAGCGCCGCTTCCTTGAAGGTAATCGCTCTTGCCTGCGCAAGGCCTTCTTCAGTGCGCTTTCCCTTTCGCGGCGCTCCTGTACTGGGTCACAAGAAGCCCCAAACAGTTGATCTGTTTGGGGCTTTTTCATTTTCAGGACCGTCCTGACTCAGCCTCCAGAACCAATTTGTCCTTGCGCACCGGCAGGCTTGGGCGTGCTTCCCGGTGCCGCGACCGACCAGCTTCGCTTGCCAGCCGGGAAGGGCCTTCACGGCACCAGCACAGCCGCGCCATCGATGGCGCCGGTGCGCAGGGCCGCCATGGCGTCATTGGCGCGGTCCAGGGCGAACGGCGCCACATGGGTCGTGACCGGGTGTTGTGCGATCAGTGAGAAGAAGAGTTCGCCGTCTTCGCGGGTCAGGTTGGCCACCGAGCGGATGCTGCGCTCGCCCCAGAGCAGGCCGTAAGGGAATGAAGGGATGTCGCTCATGTGGATGCCAGCGCAGACGACGACACCGCCCTTGCGGGTGGTGCGCAGTGCGGCCGGCACCAGCGAGCCAACGGGCGCGAAGATCAGCGCGGCATCGAGTTCGGCCGGCGCGGGCGCATCGGACGGCCCGGCCCAGCAGGCGCCCAGCTTCCTTGCGAACTCGGCGCTTTGGCGATCGCCGCGGCGCACGAACGCGTACACCTGCTGCCCTTGCGACACCGCGACCTGGCAGATGATGTGCGCGGCCGCGCCAAAGCCATAAAGGCCCAGTTTCATCTGTCCCAAGACGCCGGACAAACGGTAGGCCCGGTATCCGATCAGTCCCGCGCAGAGCAGCGGCGCCGCATGAACGTCATCGTAGGCATCCGGCAGCGCGAAGCAAAAGCGTGCATCGGCCAGCGCGTACTCGGCGAAACCCCCGTTGCGGTCGTAGCCGGTGAACACCGGGGTGTCGCAAAGGTTTTCATGCTGAGCGGCGCAATAGGCGCAATGCCCGCAGGTGCCGCCCAGCCAGGGGATGCCGACACGGTCGCCGACGCGGAACCGGGTCACGGCCGACCCGAGCGCCACCACGCGGCCCACAACTTCGTGTCCGGGAACCATGCCGGGCTTGTGAGCGGGCAACTCACCGTCCAGGATGTGCAGGTCGGTGCGGCAGACGCCGCAGGCCAGCACTTTCAACAGCACATCGTGGGCGGCCGGCTCTGGCACAGCCAGATGGCCCAGTTTCAGGGGCTGCCCCGGCGCGTCCAGCATCATGGCTCGCATGCGGCGGTCCTTTCTTCATGTCGGCGCAGAGTGCCTGCCGAGCCTGCGCTCGTTCGATGTACGACGCTGACGAATGTGCCTGAATCCGGGCGGGCCGACTTTGCGCGTCCGCAAGGCTTCGCGATTCTGGCGCGCGGACCTTGGGTGGCAGCAGAACCCGCAGCCATCCGTGTTTGGGACCGGACCTTAGCGCCACAGGCGCAGAAGCCCGGTGGACAAGGAGGTGCCCAGCAGGATGATGACGCCGCAGCCGATCATCCAGGGCGTGATGGCCTCACTGAGGAAGACGCTGCCGTAGAAAAGGGCGAACACCGGCACGACGAAGGTCACGGTGAGCGAGCGAGCCGGACCGGCGGCTTCGATCAGGCGGAAATACAGAACGTAGGCCACGCCCGTGCAGAGCACGCCGACCACGAGCAGGGCCAGCCAGGCGGTCAGACTTGGCGTACGAGCGGGCCAAAAGAAAAGAGTCGGCAGCGCCAGACCCAGCGTGGCACCGATCTGGCTGCCTGTGGCGGTGACCAGAGATGGCAGCCCACCGAGGTAGCGCTTGGTGTAGCTGGCCGAGATGCCGTAGCACAGCGTGGCCAGCAGGCAGGCCGCGATGCCCAGGGCGGGCCCCCAGGTGTCCAGCAGGCCGGCTGCGGCTCCGGCCGGGCCGGCTTTGACACCGGCCTTGTCGGAGGCCAGCAGAGCGACGCCGGCGAAGCCGATGACCAGACCCAGGATCCGGGAGGCATCCGGTCGATCCTTGAGCCAGGCCCAGGCCACCAGGGCCCCGAACAAGGGCACGGTGGCGTTGAGGATGGCCGACAGTCCGGTGGTCAGATACAGCAGGGCAAAGGCAAAGCAGGCAAAAGGAAGGCCCGAGTTCAGCAACCCGACCAGAAATACCGCCTTCCAATGCTGGCGCAACTCGCGGCCGTGGCCCCGCATCAGCAACAGCGGCAGCAGGAACAGCGAGGCGATGGCGACGCGCACGCCCGCGGTCGGCAGCGCACCAAATTCCACCACAGCCAGCCGGGTGAACAGGAAGGATGAGCCCCAGATGGCCGCCAGCAGCACGAATTCGGCGAACCACGGGCGGGTGGCAGGGGGCGACCCGCTCACAGGACGCCTTCGATGCGCAGCAGCGCGGTCTTGCGATCGAGCCCGGCCGCATAGCCGGTCAGCGAGCCGTCGGCCCCGATCACCCGGTGGCACGGAACGATGATGCCGATCGGGTTGCGCCCGACAGCGGCGCCCAAGGCCCGCACGGCCTTCGGTCGGCCGATGCGCGTGGCGAGGGTGCCATAGCTGGTGGTCTGGCCGAAGGGGATGGCGAGCAGCGCCTGCCATACGGCCTGCTGGAACGCCGTTCCGTGGCTCAGGTCCAGCGCAAGCCCGAAGGCATTGCGCCGCCCGGAAAAATAGTCGGCGAGCTGTGCGGCGGCCTGCCGCAACACGGGATGGTCGGGTGCCAGCGCCCAGGCGGCGGTGTCGGGCGTGTCGCGTTGCCCCCTCACGAACCAGGCGCCGGCCAGGCCGACGGCCGAGGTGGCCAGCAGCATCGGCCCCAGGGGGCTGTCGATACGGCTGCAAACGAGTGAATCAGGGTGTTTCATCATCAAAATGCCTTCATCCCAGCGTCGGCTGGTCATAGTTTGCTATGGAAATAGTATTTTCATTGGCATCGGGTGTGGGCCCCCGGTGCCAGGCGCGCACCACGGCATAGCTGCGCCAGGGCCGCCAGGCCTGCGACGCCTGCTCCGCTTCGCGCGCCGAATCGACACCGAGCGCCTTTTGCAGGGCGATGTCGCCCGCAGGGAAGGCGTCCGGCCAGCGAAGCGCGCGCATGGCCATGTATTGCGCGGTCCAGTCGCCAATCCCGGGCAGGGCCTTCAATGCGGCCAGGGTTGCGGGCACGTCGGCGTTGGCGTCCAGGGTCAGCCCTTGTTCGGCCACCGCCTTGGCCAGCGCCACGATGGCCCCCTGGCGCTGGCGCACGATGCCGAGCTGCCCCAGCGCGTCGCCACTGGCTTGGGCCAGCACCTCGGCTGAAGGAAACAGGCGGCTGAGTGCTGGCCATGGCGTCGGCAACGGTTCGCCGAAGCGCTCCACCAGACGTTGGCACAAGGTGCGCGCCGCGGCCACGGTGACCTGTTGACCCAGGATGGCCCGAACGCCCAGCTCGAACCCGTCCAGGCAGCCGGGCACCCGCAGGCCGGCCAGATCGCCGCCGGGCGCACCCGCTGCGTTCCGTGTCTCGGGCGACAGGCAAGCGTCGATCACGGCGGGGTCGGCGTCCAGGTCCAGCCAGGCCCGCACCCTCGCGATCACGGCGGGCAGCGCGTCCCCCAGCGAGTCGCTGACCTGCAGGCAGACGGTCGGGCGCGCCGGGTCGAAGCGCACGGTCAGCCAGCCAGTGTGGATGCGTGGGCCCGCCTGCAGCCGCAGCGTGTGGCCCACCAGGACGTTCGGGGCTGTGCCGCTGACGAATGCCTGGCCGTCGAGGCAGCGCTGCGCCAGAAAGCCCAGCAGGGCGGGCACGTCATAGGGCGGTCGGTAGCCCAGCCGGACCGCCACGCCTTGGCCCTCGCGCGGCTGTCCGGCGTGGCGCAGGCGGGTCGGGTTCAGCCCGTAATGGGCGGCAAAGGCGGCGTTGAAGCGGCGCAGCGAGGCAAAGCCGCTGGCCAGCGCCACCCGGGTGACGGGCAGGTCGGTGTCGGTCAGCAATTGCTTGGCGGTCAGCAGCCGGCGCGTCTGCAGGTATTGCAGCGGCGAGACGCCCAGCTGCGCTTCGAAGATGCGCCGCAGATGACGGTCGCTCACGCCCAGGCGCGCGGCCAGCGCGGTCATGGCCGGCGCGCCACCGGACCAGGCGGTGGGGTCGTCCAGTAGCCGGGCGGCCTGCCGCGTCAGCATGCCGCTGGCGTCCTGGATGGACCAGGTGGCGGGACCGGGCGCCAGTTCGGGCCGGCAGCGCAGGCAGGGCCGGAAGCCCGCCTGTTCGGCCTGTGCGGCCAGGGTGAAGAACCGGCAGTTCTCGCGGCGCGGCACGCGCACCCGGCAGACCGGCCGGCAGTAGATGCCGGTGGAGGTCACACCGGTGAAAAAGCTGCCGTCGAAGCGCGCGTCGTGCGCCTTCAGCACCAGGTAGCGGGCGTCATCGGCGGGGTCGGCGGCGGGGCGGTTCATGCGGGGGATGGTACACGCGCGGCTGTCGGATACTGGCCGTTTCCGGACATCTGGCACCGGGGCGGGCGGCCTACAATGCAACGAGACCATCCACCGCATTTCAGGGAACCGCACCATGCAGCTGGCAGCTTCCATTTTCAAGGCCTACGACATCCGCGGCATCGTGCCGTCCACCGTGGACGAGGCCGTGGCCGAGGCGCTCGGCCGTGCCTTTGGCACCGTCGCCCTGCGTGAGGGCGAGACCACCGTGGCCGTCGGCCGTGACGGGCGCCTCAGCGGCCCTGGCCTGTGCGGGGCGCTGGCGCGCGGCCTCGTGGCGGTGGGCATCCAGGTCATCGATGTGGGCAGGGTGACCACGCCGATGCTGTATTTCGCCGCCAGCACGCTGTGCACCAGCGGCATCCAGGTCACGGGCAGCCACAACCCGAAGGACTACAACGGCTTCAAGATGGTGATGCGCGGACGCGCCATCTATGGCGACGAAATCCAGGCGCTGCGCACCCTGATGACGGACGAGACCTGGGTGCTGCGTGAGGGCGGCTCGGTGCGGTCCGTGGACGTGTTTGCCGCGTACCGCGACCGAATCGTGAGCGATATCAAGCTCGCGCGACCCATGAAGATCGTGGTCGATTCGGGCAATGGCATCGCCGGTGCGTCGGCCCCTTCCATCCTGCGTGCGATCGGCTGTGAGGTGATCGAGCTCTTCAGCGAGGTGGACGGCAACTTTCCCAACCACCACCCCGATCCGAGCAAGCCCGAGAACCTGCGTGACCTGATCCAGGCGCTGCAGGACACCGGGGCCGAACTGGGCCTGGCCTTCGATGGCGACGGCGACCGCCTGGGCATCGTCACCCGCGAGGGCAACAACATCTACCCGGACCGCCAGATGATGCTGTTCGCCCGCGACGTGCTCACCCGCGTGCCGGGCGGCACCATCCTGTTCGACGTGAAGTGCTCGCAGCGTCTGGCGCCGGCCATCGAGGCTGCGGGCGGCGTGGCGCTGATGTACAAGACCGGCCATTCGCTCATCAAGGCGAAGATGAAGGCCATCGAGGCCGAAGGCAAGGCCGCGCCGCTGGGTGGCGAGATGAGCGGGCACATCTTCTTCAAGGAGCGCTGGTACGGCTTCGACGACGGCACCTACGCCGGCTGCCGCCTTCTGGAGATTGTCAGCCGCAGCCCGGATGCCAATGCAGTGCTCAACAGCCTGCCGACGAGCTTTTCCACGCCGGAACTCAACGTGAAATGCGCCGAGGGCGAGCCGCACCGGGTCACCGACGCCCTGCAGAAAGTCGCCGGCCAGGCGTTGGCGGCTGCCGCCACCGCGCAAGGGCGCGACCCGGCACTGGCGCACATCAACACCATCGACGGCCTGCGGGTGGACTGGCCCGACGGCTTTGGCCTGGTGCGCGGCTCCAACACCACGCCGGTGCTGGTGCTGCGCTTTGAAGGCCACACGCCCGAGGCGATGCACCGCATCGAGGCCGACATGCTGGCCCTGCTGCGCAGCGTCAAGCCCGACGCCACCATCGAAGCGGCTGCCCATTGAGGCGCCGGGTGGGCGGGACGGGTCCTTGGCCGGGTCACGGCCCTTTCACGCCCACCGAATGATCCGCGCCCTGTACTCCCTGCTGACCTGGCTGGCGCAGCCGCTCCTGCGGCGCAAGCTGGCACGCCGGGCCCGCGCTGAGCCCAGCTACGCGGTGGCGGTGGAGGAGCGCTTTGGCCACTACAGCATGCCGCCGGACGCAGGCCGGCTGTGGATCCATGCGGTGTCGCTGGGCGAGGCGCGCGCCGCCGGCATTTTGCTGGAGCACCTGCGCACCGCGTGGCCGGGCCTTCGGCTGCTGCTGACCCATGGCACCGCCACCGGGCGGGCGGAAGGCGCACGGCTGCTGCAGCCCGGCGACCTGCAGGTCTGGCAGCCCTGGGACACGCCCCAGGCGGTGCATCGTTTTCTGGACCACTTCAAGCCGTCCCTGGGCATCCTGATGGAAACCGAGATGTGGCCCAACCTCATTGCGGGCTGCGCCGACCGCGGGGTCCCGGTGGCGCTGGCCAATGCGCGGCTCAACGAGCGCTCATTCCGCCAGGCCCAGCGCCTGGGCTGGCTGTCGCGCCCGGCCTACTCGGCGCTGGCCGCGGTGTGGGCGCAGACCCCGTCCGATGCCGGGCGCTTGCAGGCATTGGGGGCGCCCGTGGACGGCGTGTTCGGCAACCTGAAGTTCGACGCCACCCCGGACCCGTCGCAGCTTGAAACCGGCCGGCGCTGGCGCCAGGCCGCCGGAAAGCCTGTGATCCTGCTGGCGAGCAGCCGCGAAGGCGAAGAAGAGGCCTTTTTGGAACAAATACTGTCCATTCCCATCGTCAATGGGTCATCAGACGCTATAAAAAACGGAGTGATTGCCGCTCCGGAAGCCGAGGGATTGGCCGTCCAGTGGCTCATCGTCCCGCGCCATCCCCAGCGCTTCGACGAGGTGGCGCGGTGCATCGAAGCCCGTGGACTGACGGTGTCGCGCCGCAGCACCTGGGGCGACAAGCCGCCGCCTGCGCCGGACTCGGGCGCCGTCCAGATCTGGCTCGGCGATTCGCTCGGCGAGATGGCGGTCTACTACGCGCTGGCCGATGTGGCGCTGCTCGGCGGCAGCTTCGAGCCCTTGGGCGGCCAGAACCTGATCGAGGCCGCCGCCTGCGGTTGCCCGGTCGTGATGGGGCCGCACACCTTCAACTTCGCGCAGGCGGCGGAACTGGCACAGGCCGGTGGCGCGGCCGTGGCGGTCAGCGACATGGCCGAGGCGGTGCGGCGGGCGCGGCAATGGGTGAACGACCCGGCGCAGCAGACGCAGCGGGCGGCGGCCGCGGTGGCCTTTGCCGCGGCGCACCGGGGAGCGGCCAATCGCACGGCCCAGGCGGTCATCGCCCTGAGGAATTCCAAAGACTAGGACCGCACGGCGTCCGGGCACTGCGGGCAAGAAAAAGCCGGGCTGGGCCCGGCGGGTATTGCACGGGCGCGCAAGCGTGGCCGCCTATTTGGCCAGCAGGGTGTTGACCGCGTTGAGGTCTTCCAGCTTCAGCGTTCCGGCGGCCTGGCGCAGGCGCAGGCCACCCACCAGCACGTTGTAACGGGTCTGGTCCAGGTCGCGCTTGGTCGCGAACACCTTGGTCTGGGAATTGAGCACGTCCAGGTTGATCCGCACACCGACCTGGTAGCCCAGAACGTTGGCGTCCAGCGCACTTTGGGTCGAGGCCTCAGCCGTTTCCAGCGCCTTGACCCGGCCCAGGCCGGACTTCAGGCTGTACACCGCGGCCCGCGTGAACTGCGCCACGCTGCGTTCAGCCGCATCCACGTCGGACTTGGCCTTTTCTTCCAGGGAGAGCGCCTCCTTGACCTGGTTTTGCACCAGGAAGCCCGAGAACACGGGCAGGTTGAAGGAAAGCCCGACGGTGCCGGCGGTGGTCCGGGTGTAGAACCCGGTCGAGGAGTTGCCGCCCGGATAGCGGGTGTTGCCATAGCTGGCCGTCAAGTCCAGGGTGGGCTTGTGGCCGGCGTAGGCCTTGGCGACCCCGAGCTTGGCGATGTCCAGCGCCAGGCGGCTCTGCTGGACGGTGGGGTTGTTCTCGTAGGCGATCTGCACCCAGGGCTCGGGCTCGCTGGGCGTGACGGGCGGCAGCACCACCGGGCGCGCCAGCGGCTTGAGCTCGTTGGCCGGTCGGCCCACGATCAGCTCCAGCGCCAGGCGCTTCACGCGCACGTCGTTCTCGACATTGATCTCCTCGGCCAGGATCAGGTCGTACTGGGCCTCGGCTTCGCGGCTGTCGGTGATGGTGGCGGTGCCGACCTCAAAATTGCGCTTGGCCGATGCGAACTGCTCGGCCACCGCCTTCTTCTGCTCCCGCACCAGCACGAGGTTGTCCTGCGCGGCCAGCACGTCGAAATACGCCTGCGAGACCCGCAGGATGAGGTCCTGCTCGACACTGGCCAACTGGGCCTTGGCCACCTCGACCTGCTTGCGGCCTTGCTCATAGGTCGCCAGGTTGGCTGGCCGGTACAGGGGCTGCGAGGCGGAAATGTTGGCGTTTTCGGTGCGGAAACTGTTGTCGAAGGTCGCGTTGCCGGTCTTGTTTTCAAACTGGGTGCCGGAATAACCCGCTCCGATGCCCACGCTGGGCAGGATGCCGGAGGTGGCCTGGTCTGCCTTGGCCACACTGGCGGTGTACTGCGCCAGGGCGGACTGGTAGCTGGCGTCGTAGCCGCGCGCCGCCTCATACATCTGCACCAGGTTCTGGGCCTGCGCCGATCCGCCGAACAGGGTTGCCAGGGCAAAGGCAAGGGGCAGGGGGCGTGGCAGCTTCATGGGGGGTTCTCCGGATAGTCGTCAGGCAGGATAGAGGCTCAGTAGCGCGGCACGCTGGGGTCCACCTCGCGCGACCAGGCATCGATGCCGCCCGCGATGTTGGCCACATGGGAAAAGCCGTGGTGCTTGAGGAAGGATGCGACCTGCATGCTGCGCCCACCGTGGTGGCAGAGGCAGGCGACGGGGCGCTCCGGGTCAAGCTCGCGCAGGCGAACCGGCACGGCACCCATCGGGATCAATTGCAGCTCGAAACCGTCGGCCTGGATGCTGGCAACTTGCCACTCCTGCGGTTCGCGCACGTCCAGCACCAGCGGGCGCCCGTGGGTTTCGGCCGCCTTCAGCCAGCGGGCCAGATCATGCGGGGGGACCTGTTCGATCATAGGGTTCTGTCTCCGGTCTCGTCAGAACCGGAAGCGCGAGGGCGCGACAAAGTTCAGCAGGCGCGGCGTGACGGTTTCCCAGAGCGTGGTGGTGGTCCAGGTGGATTCGCCGGTGCGGGTCATGACCGTGGCCGACATGGCCGGATCCTCGCCCACAATGCCGACCAGGCGGCCGCCGACTTTGACTTGATCCAGCAACACCTGGGGCACCTCGGCCACCGACCCGCTGAGCACGACCACGTCAAAGGGCCCGTCATTCTTCACGCCTTTGGCGGCATCGAGTTCCAGCACCTCGGCGTTGTGGATGCCGGCCTTCTGCAGGTTGGCGCGCGCCAGGCGGGCCAGTTCAGGTTCGATTTCGACCGTGACCACACGCTGGGCACGATGCGCCAGCAGGGCCGCCATGAAGCCGGAGCCGGCACCGATTTCCAGCACCTTTTCATGTTTCTGCACGTTCGCGTCCTGCAGCAGGCGGGCTTCGACGCGGGGTGCCAGCATGGTCTGGCCGCGGGCGCCGCCTTCGCGCAGGGGGATCTCCATGTCCATGAACGCCAGCGCCTTGTGCGCCAGCGGCACGAAATCTTCGCGCCGGACGACCTCCAGCAGCTGCAGCACGTGGGCGTCCAGCACGTTCCACGGCCGGATCTGCTGTTCGATCATGTTGAAGCGGGCCTGTTCCATGTCCATTTGGTACTCCTAGGGGTATATTAACCGATTACCACCAATTTTACCGGCCCAGGCTTTCAGCCGCCTGATCAGCCTTGGCGCCGCGACGCCGGCGCATCCATTGGGCCAGGTCATCCATGTAGCAGTACACCACGGGCACCACCACCAGCGTCAGCAGCGACGAGGTGATGACCCCGCCGATCACCGCCTGCCCCATGGGTGCGCGCTGTTCCGACCCCTCGGTCAGGGCAAAGGCCAGGGGCACCATGCCAAAGACCATGGCCAGCGTCGTCATCAGGATCGGGCGCAGCCGCACGCGCGCGGCCATGAGCAGGGCGGCGGAGCGTTCCATGCCGTCCTCGCGGGCGCGGTTGGCGAAGTCCACCAGCAGGATGGCATTCTTCGTGACCAGGCCCATGAGCATCACGATGCCGATGATCGAGAACATCGAGAGCGCGGAGCCGAACATCATGAGCGCCAGCACCACCCCGATCAGCGTCAGCGGCAACGAGGTCATCAGGGCCAGCGGCTGCAGGAAGCTCTTGAACTGGCTGGCGAGGATCATGTAGATGAACACGATCGCCATGACCAGCGCGGAGACGGCGTAGGCAAAGGACTCGGTCATGTTCTTGGTCGATCCGCCGAACTGGTAGCGGTAGCCGGGCGGGAAGGCGATGGACTCCAGCGCGGCCTTGATGTCGGCGGAGACCTCCCCGGTCGAGCGGTTGAAGACGTTGCTGTTGATGGCCACTTCGCGGGTCAGGTCGCGGCGGTTGATCTGGTTCGGCCCGGTGCCCTCGCGCACGGTGGCGAGCTGGTTGAGGCGCACGATGCGCGGACTGCCGTCCGCGTTGACGCCCGTGGTGAACGGCAGGCGCTCCAGATCGCTCAGGGCATCACGGGATTCGGGCGACAGGCGCACGTTGACGTCGTAGGTCTGGTCGTCGCTGGCGCGCCAGTTTCCCACCGTCTGCCCGGCCACCAGCGTGCGCAGGGGGCCCGCGATCTGCGCCATGCCCAGGCCGAGTTCGGAGGCGGCCTCGCGGCGGACGTCAACTTCGATGGTGGGCTTGTCCGCCCGGTTGCTGGAGTCCAGGTCCACCAGCCCGGGCGTGGCGCGGATCTTGTCCATCACCAGCCGGGTCAGGCGATCGAGTTCCTTCAGGTCCGGACCCTGCAGCGAGAACTCGATCTGCTTCTGCCCACCCACCGGATCGAGCAAGCCCACGTGTGTGACCGTCACGCCCGGCACCTGCGCCAGTCGCGCGCGCAGAACGGCGGACATCTCGTCCACGCTGCGCTTGCGCAGCTTGCGGTCGAACAGGCGCACATAGATGCTGGCGGAGTTCTTGCCCTGGGCATTGGCCGTGTTCAGCGTGGCCAGCGTGTAGTTCACCTCGGGGAATTCGCGGAGGATGGTCTCGACCTGGCGCGCCTTGGCCTCCGTCACTTCGAGCGAAGAGCCCACCGGGGTGTAGAAATTCACCGTGGTTTCCGAAAAGTCGGACTTGGGCACGAATTCGGTGCCCAGCAGCGGCACCAGGGCCACGCTGACGATGAACACCACGACGGCCATCGCCACGGTGGCCAGACGGTGGCGCAAGGACCAGTCCAGGATGTCGTGGTACAGGTCGGCCAGCCGGTCGGTCGAGTGGTCGAAGAAGCCGGTGACACGGCCGATGGTCTTGTCGTAGAACGTCACCGGGGCATGGCGCTTGCCGTGTGCCTCGATGCTGGGGTCGTGCCAGATGCTGGAGAGCATCGGGTCCAGCGTGAAGCTCACGAACATCGAGATCAGCACCGCGGCGACGATGGTGATGCCGAACTCGTGAAAGAACTTGCCGATGATGCCGCCCATGAAGCCGATCGGCATGAACACGGCCACGATGGAGAAGGTCGTGGCCAGCACCGCCAGCCCGATCTCCTGGGTGCCATCCATCGCCGCGTCAAACGGCCCTTTGCCCATCTGGACGTGGCGCACGATGTTTTCGCGCACCACGATGGCATCGTCGATCAGCAGGCCGACGCACAGCGAGAGCGCCATCAGCGTGATCATGTTGATGGTGAAGCCGAAGATGTACATGAACAGGAAGGTGCCGATGATCGAGATCGGCAGCGTCAGCCCTGTGATGACGGTGGATCGCCAGGAGTTCAGGAACAGGAACACGATCAGCACAGTCAGCAACGCGCCTTCGATCAGCGTGCGCCGCACGTTGTCCACCGCGACACGGATTGCACGCGAGCCGTCGAAGATCGGCACCAGGCGCACCCCGGCCGGCAGCTGGGGCTGCAGCTCGGCCATGGCCTTCACCAGCCCGTCCACCACCGCGATCGTGTTCTCGTCCTGGGCCTTTTGCACCGACAGCAGCAGGGTGCGCTGGCCGTTGTAAAGGGCCAGGGTGTCGATCTCCTGGGCACCGTCCGACACCGTGGCCACCTGGTCCAGCCGGATTGGCGCGCCATTCTTGCGCCCGACGATGATGGCGCCGAAGTCCTCCGGCCGCTGCATGCGCGCATCGATCTTCACCACGCGCTCTTGCGCGAGCGAGCGCACGGCGCCCATCGGCAGGTCCTGGTTTTCGTTGCGCACGGCATTGGCCACCTGGTCGGGCGTGATGCCCTGCGCTTCCAGGGCCAGGGGCTTGAGGTACAGGTTGATCTCGCGCTTGGTGCCGCCCACCAGTGTCACCGCACCCACGCCACGCACGTTTTCCAGGCGCTTGCGCAGGGTCTGGTCGGCCCAGTTGGTCAGCTCGACCGCCGACAGCGCGCGGCCCTTGGTGCTGTCCGGCAGCACCGCCAGTGACCAGATGGCGCGGCTGGCCGGGTCGAAACGCAGCACCCGCGGTTCCTTGACCTCGGTGCGCAGATTGGGCCGCACGGTGGCCACTTTCTCGCGCACGTCCTCGGCAGCCTTGCGCCCATCGATGTGCAGCTGGAATTCGATGATGACCACCGACTGTCCCTCATAGCTGCGGGAGGTCAGCGCGTTGATGCCGGCGATGGAGTTGACCGCTTCCTCGATCTTCTTGGTCACCTCGCTCTCGACGATCTCCGGCGAGGCGCCCGGGTATTCGGCCGTGACCACGACCACCGGGAAGTCGATGTTGGGGAACTGGTCCACCTGCAGGCGCTGCAGCGAAAACAGGCCCAGCACCACGATCGCCAGCATCACCATGGTGGCGAACACCGGGTTCTTCAGGCTGACGCGGGTGAACCACATGGGGTCAGCGGGCCGTGGAGGAAGCGGACGCGGATGCGGCGACGGACGGTGCCGATGCCGGGCCGGCGGCAGGCCTGGGCGCGGTGAAGCGCACAGCGGTGCCTTCGACGAGGGCGCCGACCGCGCCGGTCACGACCTGGGCGTTGTCAGCCAGCCCGCTCACCGCGACCACGGCTTGACCGTCGGCATTGCCCCGCGCGCCGGGCACCACGGTGCGGTGCACGATCTTGCCGTTGTCGATGACCTGGACATAGGGCTGGGGTTTGTCGGTGCGCAGGGCGCTGACCGGAATCGCCAGCGTGTTCAGCCGCCCGGTGCCCAGCGTGCCCTCGGCAAACAAGCCCTGGCGCAGCACACTGGACGGCTCCACGGCCAGATACACCAGGATGCTGCGGCTGCCGGCCTGGGTGCTCGGGTTGATGCGCACCACGCGGGCCTTCACGGGCTCGGGGCTGCCCTCGATCTTCAGCACGGCCTGCTGGCCGATCCGCACGCCCGGGGCGTCACCGGCACTGATGGCGGCTTCCAGCTCCAGGCGGCTCAGGTCCACGATCTCGACGATGCGGGCATCCACCTGCACGCGCTCGCCGGACTGCGCCAGGCGCTGTGAGATCAGGCCCGAGATCGGCGCCGTCAGCACCGTGTCGGCCAGGGTCTTGCGCGCCACATCCGCTGCCGCCATCGCCGCCTGGTAGCTGGCCTTGGCACCACTCAGGGTGGAGTCAGAGGTGTCCAGCGCCGTCTTGGAGATGAAGCCCTTTTCCATCAGCGCCTTGTTGTTGTCGAACTGGCGCTGCGCAATGTCGATCTGGACCTTGGCGGCATTGGCCTGGTCCTGTGCCTGGCGCAGCCTCGCCTGGTACTCGGTGGCTTCGATGCGCGCAAGCACCTGTCCGGCCTTGACGGCGTCGCCCTCGCGCACCGTCAGCCCCTGCAGTTCGCCGGCCACGCGCGCCTTGACGACGGCCGATGTCACCGCCTTGAGGGCGCCCGTGACCGGCAGGCCCTGTTCGAGCTCGCGGACCTGGGCCCGGGTGACGTCGGTGGTCGCCAGCTCGATGACCGCCGCGGTCTTGGCCGACGCCTGCGCCAGCGCCTGCTGCTGCGCCTTGCGCACCGACAGGGCGCGCCCGGCCAGCACGGCCACGAGCAGCAGCACCACGGCCACCGCGATCCATTTCCACCAGCGCTTCATGCGGTTGGCTCCTTGAGCAGCCCGCGCACCATGAGATCGGCGTGCTGGGCGATGAATTGTTCGGGGTCGATGGCACCGCCCACGCCGCAGCAGGGCGCCAGGGAGTGCTTCCACATGACCAGAAAGATCAGCGGCGCCATGATGGCGTGCACAGTCAGGTGCAGGTTCACGGCGCGGAACTCGCCGCGGTCGATGCCGCGTTGCAGCACGCGGCTCACCAGCAGGGTACCGGGCGTGACCACTTCATCCTGGTAGAAGCGCGCCAGCTCCGGGAAATTGCTGGCTTCGCTCATGATCAGCTTGGAAATGCCCGAGGCCTTGGTGGCACCATAGCGGGCCCACCATTGCTGCATCAGGTGCGCCAGCAGCTCGCCCGTGGAGCCGGCGAAGCCCTCGATCTCGGAAGCGCCCTCGGTGACGGTGCGGGCCAGGTTCTCACGCACGACGGCCTTGAACAGCTCTTCCTTGCTGGGGAAATACAGGAACAGCGTGCCTTTGGACACGCCAGCGCGCACGGCCACCTCTTCGGCGCGGGTGGCCGCATAGCCCTTTTCCACGAACAGGTCGAGCGCCGCCTCCAGCAGTTCGCCCGGGCGGGCCTCCTTGCGGCGTTCGCGTTTGTGCGCGTCCAGGGCGGGCGCTGCGGAAATGGGTTTGCTCACCGGGGTGTTATTAATGACTGACTGGTTAGTAATGTAGCCACTCCGGGCGCAGGCGTCAAGCCGCGAGGGTCCGCTGCAAGCCCTGCCCGGCGATGGCGGGCGGGCAAATTTTTGTAAAGCTGCCCGGCGCAGAAAAACCAACAGGACCTGAATCGGTCCTGTTTTTGTAGCTGTCAGTGACCCATCGGCGCCGGGATCGGGCCGAAAAGATCAGAAAAACTCAGTTGAACGCCGCAATCCCGGTGATCGCCCGTCCCAGGATCAGTGCGTGCACGTCGTGGGTGCCTTCATAGGTGTTGACCACCTCCAGGTTCACCAGGTGGCGGGCCACGCCGAATTCGTCGCTGATGCCATTGCCGCCCATCATGTCGCGGGCCAGGCGGGCGATGTCCAGCGCCTTGCCGCAGCTGTTGCGCTTGAGGATGGAGGTGATCTCGACGGCGGCCGTGCCTTCGTCCTTCATGCGCCCCAGGCGCAGGCAGCCCTGCAGGCCCAGCGTGATCTCGGTCAGCATGTCGGCCAGTTTTTTCTGGATTAGCTGGTTGGCGGCCAGCGGGCGGCCGAACTGCTGGCGGTCCAGCACGTACTGGCGGGCGCGGAAGTAGCAATCCTCCGCCGCGCCCAGGGCGCCCCAGGCGATGCCGTAGCGCGCGCTGTTCAGGCAGGTGAACGGGCCCTTCAGGCCACGCACCTCGGGGAAGGCGTTTTCTTCGGGCACGAACACCTCGTCCATCACGATCTCGCCGGTGATGCTGGCCCGCAGGCCCACCTTGCCGTGCACGGCGGGGGCCGACAGACCCTTCCAGCCTTTTTCGAGCACAAAGCCACGGATCTGGCCACCGTCATCCTTGGCCCAGACGACAAACACGTCGGCAATCGGCGAGTTGGTGATCCACATCTTGGCACCCGAGAGGCTGTAGCCGCCGTCCACCTTGCGGGCGCGGGTGATCATGCTGCCGGGGTCGGAACCGTGGTTGGGCTCGGTCAGGCCGAAGCAGCCGATCCACTCGCCGGTGGCCAGTTTGGGCAGGTATTTCTGTCTGGTGGCTTCGTTGCCGAATTCATGGATCGGCACCATCACCAGCGAGCTTTGCACGCTCATCATGCTGCGGTAGCCGGAGTCCACGCGCTCCACCTCGCGTGCCACGAGGCCGTAGCACACGTAGTTCAGGCCGGCGCCGCCGTACTGCTCGGGGATGGTGGGGCCCAGCAGGCCCAGCTCGCCCATCTCGCGGAAGATGGAGGCGTCGTTGGTTTCGTTGCGAAAGGCCATCTGCACGCGCGGCAGCAGTTTTTCCTGGCAGTAGGCGCGGGCCGCCTCCTGCACCTGGCGCTCGTCGTCGGTGAGCTGGGCGCTGAGGTGGAAGGGGTCTTCCCAGCTGAACGTGTTCTTGGCAGTGGCCATGGCGTGTCTCCTCGATGCGACGGGGTGGGTTTGGAAAAAGGGGGGGCCGTCGATCCGGCAATTGTCGCGGCACCATGAATACCTGTCTAATATCAATTAGGTATTCATCAATACAAAATTCATATTTATGGAATTTCGCCACCTGCGCTATTTCCTGGTGCTGGCCGAAGAGCTGCACTTTGGCCGCGCGGCGCAGCGGCTGGCCATCTCCCAGCCGCCCTTGTCGCTGAACATCCAGCAGCTGGAGGCGTCGGTCGGTGCCCGGCTGTTCACGCGCAACAGCCGCGGCGTGCAGCTCACCGAGGCCGGACTGGCCTTCGTGCCGGCCGCGCGCGGGCTGCTGGAGCACGCACAGGCCGCGGCCCGGCAGGCACGCGATGTGGACCAGGGCCTGGCCGGCACCCTGCGCATCGGCTTTGCGGGCACCATGCTGTACCGGGGCCTGCCGCAGATCCTGGCGGCGTTTCACGCGGACGAGCGCCGCCTGCGGGTGGTGCTGCGTGAGCTGAGCTCGCGCGAGCAACTGGTCGAGCTTTCCCAGGGCCGCCTCGACCTGGCCTTTGTTCACACCACGCAAGTGCCGCCCGAGGTGTCGCAGATCCGGGTTTCGCGACAACCGTTCGTGGCCTGCCTGAGCGCCACGCACCCCCTGGCGTCGCGCAGCCGGCTGGGTCTGGACGAACTGGTCGGTGAGCCGCTTGCGCTGGTCTCGCGCCAGGTGTCGCCGGACTATCACGAACAGATCCTGGCCGCCTGCGCCGCCGCCGGTTTTGTGCCGGATATCCTGCACGAACTGCAGCACTGGCTGAGCGTGGTGAGCCTCGTTGCGCAAGGCCTCGGGGTCGCTCTTGTGCCGCAAGCGCTGCATCAGTCGGCCATCGCTGGCGCGGTGTTTGTGCCTGTGGAGGGTGATGCGCCGACCTATGACACCTATTGCCTGTGGAAAGCCGACGCCGGCCGCCCGGCCCTGGAGGCCTTCGCCCAAGCGGTGCGCCAGGTGGCCGACCGGCAGTCCTGAACACCGGGCAGGAGCCGGTTGGCGTCGATGCCCGTCGCAGGGCGTCTTCGACACCGCGCTGCGAGTCGTGAACCCCGGCAAAACCCTGAAGGCTGGGTGCCCGCGTAAATGTCCTATTGACAGGACATTAGAACCGTCGGACGATGGTGCGCATGACGCCGGTCCTGCCCCTGCCCAAGTACCACCAGATCTATCTGGTGCTGCGCGAGCAGCTTGAAGAGGGGCGTTTCGCCGACGGGATGCCCGGTGAACTTGCGCTGATGCAGCAGTTTTCGGTGGCCCGGGTCACGGTCCGGCGGGCGCTGGAGCGCCTGGCCTCCGAAGGCCTCATCGCCCGCGAAGCAGGGCGCGGCACCCGCCCGATTGCGCCGAAGGACCGGGCTGCCGTGGCCGGTGCCGGGGTTGATGCGAGCCAGCCCGGCGGGCCGGACCGCTTGACCGGGCTGCTGGAAAACCTGGTGTCGGTCAGCCGCCATACCAGCGTGCGGGTGCTGGAAGTGGACGTGGTGTCGGCCAGCGAACCGGTGGCGCGGGCACTTCAGATCGTCACCGGTGACGGCGTGCAGAAGGCGGTGCGCGTGCGTTTCACGGCCGAAGGCCCCCTTTCGCACATCACGACGTGGGTCCCGCAGGCGCTGGCCGCCGGTTTTGGCGAGCGTGAACTGGCGGACAAACCCATCCTCGTGCTGCTGGAAGAGTCCGGCGTGCATGTCGGGCGGGCCCACCAGACCATTTCGGCCCGGCTGGCCGATGCGCAGGTGGCCGAACAGCTGGGCGTGTCGGTCGGTTCGGCCCTGCTGGCCGTGCGCCGCCTCGTTTTTGACACCCGGGACAGGCCGGTTCAGTATCTGCACGGCCTGTACCGGCCCGACCGCTACGAATACCAGATGCAGTTGTCACGGGTCGGTGACATCGACGCCAAGGTATGGGTCAGCCGCGAGGCTTCCGCGCAATTTCATTGATCAACCCCAGGAGAAGAGCCCATGAGCACTACCGTTCGCAATCGCCGCCATTTCATGGCCCAGGCCACCGCCGCCGCGTCCGCGCTGGCATTCCCGATGGTGGGGGGCGCCCAGCCCAAGCCGGTCAAGATCGGCGTGCTGCATCCGGTCACCGGAGCGCTGGCGTTTTCCGGCCAGCAGTGCCGCGAGGGCGCACTGATGGCCATCGAGGACATCAACAAGGCGGGGGGGATCAAGGCGCTGGGCGGCGCGAAGATCGAGCCACTGCTGGGTGACGCGCAGTCGCAACCCCAGGTTGGCGCGGCGGAAGTCGAAAAAATGAACGAAGCGGGGGTCTCGGCCGTGCTCGGCGCCTACGCCTCGGCGATCTGCCTGGCCACCACCCAGGCGGCCGCCAAGTACAACCTGCCGCATGTGGTCGATGTCGGCGTGGCCGACCAGATCGTCGAGCGCGGGCTGAAGAACACCTTCCGCTTCGGTCCCGGCTACGGCGTGTGCGCGCGCGTCGCCATCACGAACCTTCACGTGCTGAACACCGCCGCGGGCAAGCCGGCCAAGACGGTGATGATCATCCATGAGGAATCCTTGTTCGGCACCGGCACCGGCAACCTGCTGGCGCGCGAACTGCCGGGCTATGGTTTCGAGGTCAAGGAAGTCATCAAGCACGCCAACCCGACGCGCGACTTCAACAACATCGTGCTGCGCATGAAGTCGCTGAACCCGGACATCGTGATCCCGGCCAACTATTACAACGAGTACGCGCTGCTCGTGCGCACCATGCAGCAGCAGAAGGTCACGCCGAAAGCGATCTACTCGGTGCTCGGCGGCGCCGCGTCGAGCTTCAAGTTCGTCAAGGAAGCCCCTGAATCGGCCAACGGCATCATCGACTGCAACCACTGGTACAACCCGAAAGATGCACGCGCGCTGGCCCTGCGCAAGCGGGTCGAGGCCAAGGGCCTGTTCTTCACCTACGAGATCTTCAACACTTACACGGCCATGATGTACCTTGCCGACGCCATCAACCGCGCCAAGTCCACCGACCGCGCGGCCATCACCGCGGCATTGGCCGACAGCACGTTCTCTGACCACTTCATGCCCTACGGGCCGACGAAGATGGTCAACGGGCAGAACACCGGTGCGCAGCCGCTGATGACGCAGGTGCTGGGCGGCGACATCAAGGTCATCGTGCCGCGCGAATACCGGCAGGCCGACCCGGTGTTTCCGATGAAGTCCTGAAGCCCGGCTACTCCCGCAACCGCACGGGGCCCGCAGCTCCCTCGGCGGCGGGCCGCGCGCACGACCATGACCGACCTGTCCATCCTGTTTCCGTCCATCCTCAACGGCCTGACCACCGGGGCGGTCTATGCGCTGATCGCGCTGGGGCTCACGCTGATCTATGGCGTGCTGCACATCATCAACTTCGCGCACGGCGCGGCGCTGATGCTGGCGCTGTACGCGGTCTACTGGCTCAAGGAGGCGGCGGGCATTGATCCGTACCTCGCGCTGCCGCTGGTGGTGCCGGGCATGTTCGTGCTCGGCTACGCCATGCAGCGCCTCGTGATCAATCGCGCCAGCCATGGCAAGGACGAGAACATCCTGCTGGTCACACTGGGCCTGTCGATCGTCATGGAGAACCTGGCGCTGCTGTTCTTCAAGTCGGACACCCGCACCATCGAGACCGCCTACACACTGACCACGGTGCCGATCAACATCGGCTTCGCGCAGGCCATGATCGCTTTGCCCAAGCTGGTGGCCTTCGGTGGCGCTTTGGTGGCCTCCGCCGTGCTGATGCTGATCGTCGGGCGCACCGACCTGGGCCGCGCGATTCGCGCCGTGGCGAAGGAAAAGCACGGGGCCAAGCTCATGGGCATCGACGTGGAGCATGTCTACGCCATGAGCTTCGGCATCGGGCTGGCCTGCCTGGGTGCGGCGGCGTGCTTCCTGCTGCCGGCCTATTACGTCAATCCGCAGGTCGGCAACGGCTTCGTGCTGGTGGCCTTCACCATCGTCGTGCTCGGTGGCATGGGCAGTTTTTCCGGGGCCCTGCTGGGCGGACTGCTGATCGGCGTGGTCGAGTCGCTCGGCGGCCTGCTGCTGGGCGAATCGCTGGGGCAGATCGGCATCTTTCTGCTCTTCATCGCGGTGCTGCTGTTCCGGCCCCAGGGGCTGTTCGGAGCCAAGGCATGACGGGCGGTACCCGGACCCCGATGCCCGCCCTGCACAAGGAGTTGCTGCGCATTGCCATCTTTGCGGTGGGTGTTGCGCTGCTGCTGAACCTTCTGGACTCGGGCGTGGCGCTGAATTTTGTGATGATGGCGCTGTATGCCGCCTTGCTGGCGCAGGCCTGGAACATCCTGGGCGGCTATGGCGGGCAGTTCTCGTTCGGCCACGCGCTGTTCTTTGGCACCGGCGCCTATGTGCAGGCGATCGCGCAGCTCGACGGCGGGCTGAATCCCTGGCTTGCGATGCCGCTGGGCGTGCTGGCCAGCGCCGGCGTGGGCGTGTTCGTCGGCGCTTTAAGTTTTCGCTATGGCCTGAAGGGTTCGTACTTTGCGCTGGTCACGCTGGCCTTTGCCGAGGTGTTCCGCATCGTCGCGCTGTCGGTGCCGTTCACCGGCGCCGGCGTCGGCCTGATGGTGCCGCTGCGCGAAGGCTTCGGCAACATGCAGTTCGGCTCGCGCCGCGGCTTTGCCCTGATGGTGCTCGGGCTGGTGGTGCTGGCGCTGCTCGTGACCTGCTGGCTGCGGCACTCCCGCTTCGGCGCCTACCTGCAGGCCGTGCGCGACAACGAGGATGCCGCACGCGCGGCTGGCGTGAACCCGTTCCGCATCAAGCTCGGTGCCATTGCGCTGTCCGGTGGTTTCATGGGCGCAGGCGGGGCCTTCTACGTGCAGGCGTTCCAGTACATCGACCCCGGCATTGCCTACGGCGCGCACACCTCGGTGGAGGCGCTGGTCGGCGCCATCGTGGGTGGCATGGGCACGCTGTGGGGGCCGCTGATCGGCGCGCTGGCGCTGCATGTGCTGGCCGACCTCACGCGCAACCTGTTCGGCCAACTGCCGGGCATCAACATGGTGATCTACGGTGTTGTGCTGGTGCTGATGATCCTGTTCGCGCCGCGCGGCCTTGGCGGCCTGGGGCGCAGCGTGCGCGAACTGTGGAAGGGGCGCACAAAATGAGCGCCGCGCTGATGACGCTGACTGGCGTGTCGCGCAGCTTTGGCGGGCTGAAGGCGGTGCAGGACGTCAGCCTGGCCGTGCCGCAAGGCAGCCTGACGGCCTTGATCGGCCCCAATGGCGCGGGCAAGACCACGCTGTTTGCGCTGATGTCGGGTTTCCTGATTCCCGACAGCGGCCGCATTGAGTTCGACGGGCAGGACATCACCGGCCGCGCCCCCGACCTCAATGCCCGCCAGGGCCTGGCGCGCACCTTCCAGATCGTGCAGCCCTTCGCCGCCCAGACCGTGCGCGAGAACATCGCCGTCGGCGCGCACCTGCATGAGCCGCGGCGTGTGGCCGCGCTGGCCGCGGCCGAGGCCGTGGCACAGCGCGTTGGCTTGGCGGCACAGCTCGACAAGCCCGCCGCCGACCTCACCGTGGCCGGGCGCAAGCGGCTGGAACTGGCTCGCGCGCTGGCGACGCAACCCAAGCTGCTGCTGCTCGACGAGGTGCTGGCCGGGCTGAACCCGCAGGAGATTGGCGACATGATTCCGGTCGTGCGCGGCATCGCGCAATCGGGTGTAACCGTGCTCATGATCGAGCACGTGATGCAGGCCGTCATGAACCTGGCCGAGCACGTGTGGGTGCTGGCGCAGGGGCAGCTGATCGCGCAAGGCTCGCCGGCCGAGGTCACGTCCGACGCCGCGGTGATCGAGGCTTACCTGGGTCATGGCACCGCAGCCAAGTTGCGCCGGCAGGCTGCGGCTGCGGCTGCCGCAGGGGACGTGGCATGACGGCCCTGCTCGACATCCAGGGCCTGCGCGGCGGCTACGGCGCGGTCGAGGTGCTGCGCGGTGTCGACCTGCATGTGGATGCGGGTGAAATCGTCGCGCTGCTGGGCAGCAACGGCGCCGGCAAGTCCACCCTCAACAACCTGCTGTGCGGCATTTACCCGGCCTGGGCCGGCCGTGTGCTGTTCGATGGCAAGGATCTCAGCGGCGCCCACTACCGCGACGTGGTCAAGGCCGGGCTGATCCAGGTGCCTGAAGGCCGCAAGATCTTTCCCAACCTCTCGGTGCTGGAAAACCTGGAACTCGGCTCGTTCACCCGCGCCCGCGAACGCCGCGCCTCCAACCTGGAGCGCGTGTTTGCGATCTTCCCGCGCCTGAAGGAGCGTTCCACGCAGATGGCCGGCACGATGAGCGGTGGCGAGCAGCAGATGCTGGCCATCGGCCGCGGCCTGATGGCAGAGCCCCGGTTGCTGATCCTGGACGAGCCCTCGCTGGGCCTGTCGCCCCTGCTGGTCGAGGAGATGTTCGCCCTGATCGGCCAGCTCAACCGCGAAGGCCTTGCGGTGCTGCTGGTTGAGCAGAACGTGGGCCAGTCGCTGGAAATCGCCCAGCGCGCCTATGTGCTGGAGAACGGGGCCATCCTTTTTTCCGGCACGGGCGCGGACTTGCTCGCCAGCGACGCACTGCGCCTGGCCTACCTCGGTGTCTGAGGCCGCACGACCATGAACCACCTGTTTTTGAAAAGATTTCGCCGCCTTCCCAGCGTACTTTGGTCATTGGTAGCTATGGTGTTGATAGCGGGCAGCGTGCATGGCCAGACCCTGCCGCCGGTGCGCATCCTCGTGGGCGCGCCAGCCGGCGGCTCCACCGACACCCTGGCGCGCGCGCTGGCCAGCGAAATGGGCCGGCAGCTGTCGCGTACCGTGATCGTCGAGAACCGCCCGGGCGCCGGCGGCAACATCGCCGCCGACGCGGTGGCCAAGGCAGCACCCGACGGCAACACGCTGCTGATGAGCTTCACCAGCCACGCCATCAACGCCTCACTCTACCCTGGCCTGCCGTTCGATCCGGTCAAGGACTTCACGCCGCTGACCTGCGTGGCCACTTCGCCATCCATGCTGGTGGCCCATCCCTCGGTGCCGGCCAGGGACGTGCGCGAGCTGATCGCGCTCGCGAAGGCCCGGCCCGGCCAGCTCAATTTCGCGATCGGCTCGGTCGGTTCGTCGCTGCATCTGGCGGGCGACGCCTTCAAGATGCAGTCGGGCGTTTTCATCGTCAACATTCCCTACCGGGGCACCGCGCCGGCGATCCAGGACGTGCTGGCCGGACAGGTGGAGCTGATGTTCGCGGCGGTGGGCAATGCGCAGGCACAGGTCCGGGCCGGCAAGCTCAAAGCGCTCGGCGTGACCAGCGCCACCCGGCTGGCGGCTTTCCCCGATGTGCCGGCTATCAGTGAGGTGCTGCCGGGCTATGAGTCGAGTGCCTGGTTCGGACTGTTCGCGCCGGGCCGCATGGACACGGCGCTGGCGAAGAAGATGAGCGACGCGGCGCGCAAGGCCGTCGCTTCGCCCGAGGTGCGGCGGCGCCTGGAGACTGAGGGCTACATCCCGGTGGGCAACAGCCCCGAGGAGTTCAGCCGCTTCGTGCAGAGCGAAATCACGCGCTGGGCCAAGGTCGTCAAGTTCTCGGGCGCGAAGCCCGAATAGGGAGCGGCCATGACGGCGCAGTCCCTGGCCCAGAAGTTGATAGCCCGCGCCGCGGGCCAGGCTTCGGTGCGCTTCGGCGAGATCGTCACCTGCCGCGTCGATCTGGCGATGTTCCACGACTCGTCGGGGCCGCGGCGTCTCAAGCCCATGCTCGAAGAGCTCGGCGCCACGATCTGGGACAAGTCCAGAGTCGTGCTGGTGATGGACCATTACGTGCCCGAGCGCGACGAGGCCGCGCGGCGCATCGTGCGCATCGCCCGCGACTGGGCGCGCGAGCAGCAGCTGCCGCATGTCTACGACAGCCAGGGCATCTGCCACGTGGTGGTGCCGCAGCACGGCCACATCCGGCCCGGCCTGTTCTGCGTGGGCGGCGACTCGCATTCGCCCACGGGCGGCGCGTTCGGCGCCTACATGTTCGGCATCGGCAGCACCGAGATGCTCGGCGTCGTGGTCACCGGCGAGATCTGGCTGCGCGTGCCGCAGACGATCGCGATGCACTGGTCCGGGCGGCTGGCCGCGGGCGTTTGTGCCAAGGACATGATGCTGTCCATGATCGCGCGCTTCGGCATGAACGGCGCCGACTACCAGGCGGTGGAGTTCACGGGCGACGCGGTGCGCGCGCTGTCGATGCAGGAGCGCATGACCCTGTGCAACATGAGCGCCGAGCTCGGCGCGCAGACTGGCCTGGTGGCGCCCGACGACGTGACTTGGCAATGGCTTCGCGAGACCGGCGTGGCGCCCTTGCCCGGCGACGGCGATGCCATGGACTGGGCGTCCGACCCCAGCAGTTTCGACGTGCAACACGACTTCGACGCGGCCGCCCTCAGCCCCCAGCTCGCCGCGCCGCACAGCCCGGCGCACGGCGTGCCGTTGGCCGCGCACGCCGACACGCGCATCGACGTGGCCTACATCGGCGCGTGCACCGGCGCCAAGCTCGACGACCTGCGCTTTGCCGCGCAGGTGCTCAAGGGGCGCCGGGTCGCCAGCGGCGTGCAGTTCCTGGTCGCACCGGCCAGCCTGAAGGACCGCGCGCAGGCCGAGGCCGAAGGCACAATGCAGATCCTCACCGACGCGGGTGCCGTCGTCCTGCCCAGCGCCTGCGGCGCCTGCGCGGGCTACGGCGACAGCTTCGCAGAGGGCCAGACTGTCATCTCCAGCACGGCGCGCAACTTCAAGGGCCGCATGGGGCCGCCGAGTACGCAGGTGTATCTGGGTTCGGCCTACACCGTGGCCGCCTCCGCGCTGCGCGGGCGCATCACCGATCCGCGCGAGGTGCTGGCATGAACCCGGCGCTGCTGTGGCACACCGTCTGGCAGCTCGGCGAAGACGTCGACACCGACGCGCTGGCGCCCGGCGCGTACATGCAGCTGGGCGTCGAAGGCATCGCGCCGCACTGCCTGGAAAACCTCGCGCCCGCTTTTGCCCGCGAGGTGCGCCCGGGTGATGTGATCGTGGCCGGGCGCAATTTCGGCATCGGCTCATCGCGCGAGCAAGCCGCAGCGGTGCTCGTGCACCTGGGTGTGGCGGCCGTGATCGCGCCCAGCTATGGCGGGCTGTTCTTCCGCAACGCCTTCAACCTCGGCCTGCTGCTGCTGACCTGCGCGGACGCCGCGTCGCTGCAGGGCCAGTCGCAGCTCGCCATCGAACGCTCGCCCCTGCGAATCGTGCTGCCGGACGGCCGCGCCCTGGCCTGCGAGCCCGTGCCCGATTTCCTGCTGGCGATGGCGCAGGCCGGGGGCCTGTTGCCCCAGCTGCGCCAGCGTCTGGCCGCCCAAGCCTCATCCCGCCTCTGAACCTTCCAAGGAGAAACCATGACGACACCGGAATTCGACCTGCTCATCAAGAACGTGCGCGTCGTGCGGCCGCACGGCAACGTGGTGCACGACAGCGACATCGCGATCAAGGATGGCCAGTTCGCGCTGGTCGCGCCGGGCATCGACGTGGCCCGCGCGAAGAAGGTGCACGACGGCCAGCACCGCCTGGCCTTCCCCGGCGTGGTGGACGCCCACATGCACAGCGGCATCTACTCGCCGCTGATCGAGGACGCCGTCTCCGAGAGCAAGGCCGCCGCGATGGGCGGGGTCACGTCGAGCCTGAACTACTTCCGCACCGGCCAGTACTACCTGAACAAGGGCGGGCCGTACAAGAAGTTCTACCCCGAGGTGCTGAAGACGTCCAAGGGCCGCTTTCATGTGGACTACGGCTTTCACCTCGCGCCCATGGACGGCACGCACATCAAGGAGATCCCAGAGCTGATCGAAAAGTACGGCGTCTCCAGCTTCAAGATCTTCATGTTCTACGGCTCGCACGGCCTGCACGGCGCGTCCAACAGCCAGCGCGAGTTCCTGATGATCGGCGAGGACGAGCGCTACGACTACGCGCATTTCGAGTTCATCATGCGCGGCGTGCAGGCGGCCCGCGAACAGTTTCCCGAGCGGGCGCGGCAGATTTCGCTCTCCTTGCACTGCGAGACCGCCGAGGTCATGACGGCCTACACCAAGCTGGTCGAGAAGGACGAATCGTTTCAGAAACCGGGCATGGGCCTGGCCGCCTACAGCGCCTCGCGCCCGCAGCATTCCGAAGGCCTGGCAGTGTTCATCGCGAGCTACCTGGCCCACGAGACCGCGTTGCCCAACATCAACCTGCTGCACCTGTCGTCGCGCAAGGCGGTGCAGGCCGCGATGATGATGGCCGACGTGTTCCCGCACATCGACTTCAAGCGCGAGGTGACCATCGGCCACCTGATGCTCGACATCAATTCGAAGGCCGCCGAGCTGGCCAAGGTGAACCCGCCGATCCGCCCGCGCGAGGACGTCGAGTTCCTGTGGGACGCGCTGCTGGCCGGCGAGCTCGACTGGGTGGTCAGCGACCACGCCTGCTGCCGCCACGAGATGAAGATCCCGAAGCACTATTTCGGCAACATCTGGATGGCCAAGAGCGGCTTCGGCGGCACCGAGTACCTGCTGCCCGCGCTGGTCAGCGAGGGCACGCGCCGTGGCATGGGCTACAACCACATGGCGCGCGTGACCAGCTGGAACCCGGCGCAGCGCTATGGCCTGAACCGCAAGGGGGACATTGCCGTGGGCTTCGACGCCGACCTCGCGCTGGTGGACCCAGCCAAGACCTGGACCATCGCGGCCAAGGATTCACCGTCGACCCAGGGCTACACGCCCTTCGAGGGGCTGGAGCTGTCGGCGCGCGTGGAGGAAACCTTCCTGCGCGGCCACCTCATCTACCTGGGCGGCGAGGTCATCGGCAAGCCGCGCGGCCAGTACCTGCACCGCCCGACGGCATGACGCGCCGGCCGTTCGCGCCGGGCCTGTCGAGGCAGGCCCGATGAATCCGGCCGTGCGCACCGGCACGCCGGCGCCCGACGCGCCGCACATCCCCGTGGCCATCGTCGGCGCCGGAGCCTGCGGGCTGGTCGCGGCCCTCACGCTGCGCGACGCGGGGGTGGAGTGCGTGCTGCTGGAGCGCGATGCCCAGCCCTCGGGCTCCACCGCGCTGTCGTCCGGCTTCATCCCGGCGGCCGGCACGGCCATGCAGCAGGCCGCCGGCATCCAGGACAGCCCGGCCCAGTTCGCCGCCGACATCCAGGCCAAGGCCCATGGCACGGCGGCGGCGCATCTGGTCGCGGCGTTTTCCGCGCGCATCGGCGCGGCGCTCGACACGCTGCAGGCCCGGCACGGCATCACCTTCGAAGTGCTCGACGGCTTTCTCTATCCTGGCCACAGCGTGCGCCGCATGCACGCCGTGCCGCAGAAGACCGGCGCGGCGCTGGTGGCGCAGCTCGAGCGCGTCGCCACGGCGGCGGGCGCCGACATCGTGACGCAGGCCACGGTGCGCGAACTCTGGGTCGACCGGGCCGGGCGCATCACCGGCGTCGGCTACGAGCGGCCCGACGGGCGCGTCGAGCAGCTGCGCTGCGACGCCTTGATCCTGGCCTGCAACGGCTTTGGCGGCAACCCGGCGATGGTGCGCGAGTTGCTGCCCGAGATGGTTGATGCGCTGTTCGCCGGCCACACCGGCAACGACGGTAGCGCGATCGCCTGGGGCCGCTCGCTCGGCGCGCGGCTGGCCGATCTGGGCGGCTACCAGGGCCATGGCTCGTGGGCGATCCCGCAGGGCGCGCTGATCACCTGGGCGGTGATGATGGAAGGCGGCGTGCAGCTCAACGCCCGCGGCGAACGTTTCCACGACGAGACCGAAGGCTATTCGGAGGCAGCCGTCCATGTGCTGGCGCAGCCCGGCGGCGTGGCCTGGGACGTGTTCGACGGGCCGATCCTGGCACTGGCGCGCGGCTTTCCCGATTTCTGCGCCGCCGAGGCGGCCGGCGCGCTGAAGACCTGCGCCGATGCGCCGGCGCTGGCCGCGCTGATCGGTTGCGCCACTGAAAAAATCATAGCAATGAATGACCTATCCACGCTGGGGAATGACCAAAAAGATTCAATCAATGGCGTCAATGCCCCTCGGGCGGGCGTCCGGCGGCCTTTGTTGCCGCCGTACTACGCCATCAAGGTGACCGGGGCGCTGTTCCACACCCAGGGCGGGCTGGACATCGACGCCCGCTGCCGCGTGCTGCGCGCCGACGGCACGCCGTTTGCCAACCTGCTGGCGGCGGGCGGCGCGGCGCGCGGCGTCTCGGGCAACGCGGTCTGGGGCTATCTCTCGGGCAACGGCCTGCTCAGCGCGGTGGCCGGTGGCGCCATCGCGGCGGAAACGGCGAAAGGAATGGTGAACGCATGAACACGCTCAAGACCCGGCTGGCCCAGGCTCAGCCGCTGCTCGCCCCCGGCGTCTACGACGCGCTGACCGCCCTGGTCGCCGAGCAGGCCGGCTTCGAGGCGCTGTACCTGTCGGGCGCGTCGATCGCCTACACCCGGCTGGGCCGCTCCGACGTGGGCCTCACGACCTTCACCGAAGTGCAGGACACGCTGGCGCGCATCACCGAGCGCGTGGCCGTGCCGGTCATCGTCGATGCCGACACCGGCTTCGGCAACGCGCTCAACGTGCAGCGCACGGTGCGCGGCCTGGAGCGCGCCGGCGCCGCGATGATCCAGCTCGAGGACCAGGGCTTCCCGAAGCGCTGCGGGCATCTGGACGGCAAGACCGTGATTCCGGTCGGCGAAATGTGCGGCAAGCTGCGCGCCGCCCTCGATGCGCGCCACAGCGCCGGCACGCTGATCCTGGCGCGCACCGATGCGCTGGCCGTCGAGGGGCTGGACGCCGCGCTGGAGCGTGCCGACGCGTATCTGGCCTGCGGCGTGGACGCGCTGTTCATCGAGGCGCTGCGCACGCCCAATCAGATGGACGCGGCCTGCAGCCGGTTTGCCGCGCGGGTGCCGTTGCTGGCCAACATGGTCGAGGGCGGCAAGACGCCGGTGCAGGACTCGGGTGAGCTGGGCCGGCGCGGCTTTCGCATCGTGATTTTTCCCGGTGGCACGGCGCGCGCGGTGGCGCACACGCTGCAGGACTACTACGCCAGCCTGCACCGTGACCAGACCACGGCGCCCTGGCAGGGCCGGATGCTCGACTTCGATGGCCTGAACCGCCTGATCGGCACGCCCGAGCTGCTGGAAACCGGTCGCCGGTACGAAAACCCGCACTGAAGGCACAAACAGCCACACAGGGGACCCGAAAGCTGTCACCATGGGCCTTCAACGGGACGGAGGTCCTTATCAATCCCTATATCTGGTGTGTGGTGGGCGGTGTGATCGGCTGGGCAGCGGGGCTGATGATGGCCCATGGCGACCGCGTCCTGATTCTTGAAAACGTGGCGGTCGGTGTCTTCGGCGCCTTCATCGGCGGCGACTTTGTGGCCGCCATGCTGAGTACGGGGATCGTCAACGACAAGGTCTTTTCTGTCCGTTCGCTCGGGCTTGCGATCGCCGGGGCGGTGACCCTGTTGCTGATCCTCAAGGCCATGCGCAAGGCCGTGGGCCCCCTGCGCCACGGCAAGAGCCCGTCGCGCCGACGCGAATGACGGTGACGGGGGCCGGCCTTTGCCTGCCAACGCCCTTCGCGCTCTTGCGGGAACTGCGCGCGTCGTAAGATCGCCCTCGGCTGGCCGACTCATGGCTTTTGCCGAAGGAGAATGCTTGTGACCTCATCCCCCCAAACCCTGGTGCTCGGCGGCGGCTGCTTCTGGTGCACCGAAGCGGTGTTCAAGGACGTGCGTGGCATCACCGATGTCGAGTCCGGCTACAGCAACGGCCAGTTCGAGCGGCCCAGCTACGAAGGCGTCTGCACCGGTCGCACCGGCTGCAACGAGGTCGTCAAGCTGAGCTATGATCCGACACAGATCAGCACGCGGGAGATCCTGGAGATCTTCTTCGTGATTCACGACCCCACCACGCTGAACCGCCAGGGCAACGATGCCGGCACGCAGTACCGTAGCGGCATCTACTTCACCACGCCCGAACAGAAAGCCCTGGCCGACGACCTGATCCGCGAGATGAGCCAGGACAAACTGTTTGGCGCCCCCGTCGTCACCGAGGTGCTGCCTCTGGCGAACTACTGGCCGGCCGAGGACTACCACCAGGATTTCTTCGAGAAGAACCCCTACCAAGGCTACTGCATGGCCGTGGCCGCGCCCAAGGTGGCCAAGTTCCGCAAGACCTTCTCAAGGCTTGCGAAAAGCTGAGCCTTTCGCCGCTCGGCGCGTTGCACCGTCATCCGCATGATCGAAACCCTTGGCTTGCGTTATGGCTATCCCGGCGGAGCCGGGCTGCGCTTTGACGATGTGCGGATCGAGCAGGGCGGCATGCTGCTGCTGCGCGGGCCCTCGGGCAGCGGCAAATCGACCTGGCTGGCGCTGGCGGCCGGCTTGCTGACGGCCACCGAGGGCGAAATGATCGTGGCGGGCCAGCCGCTGCGCCCGCTCAGCGGGCGCGCCCGCGACGCCTGGCGCGCGGGGGCCATCGGCCTGCTGCCGCAAAAGCTGTACCTAAGCGACGCGCTGAGCGTGGCCGGCAACCTGGCGCTGGTCTATTACGCGGCGGGGCTTCCGGTGGACCATAGGGCGATCGCCCGCACGCTGGACGCGCTGGGCGTGGGCGAACTGGCGCGGCGATTGCCCGCGCAGCTCTCGGGCGGGCAGGCGCAACGCGTGGCGCTGGCGCGCGCCGTGCTGCGTGCGCCGCGCGTGATCCTGGCCGACGAGCCCACGGCCAGTCTGGACGACGCGGCGTGTGAGTCGGCGCTGGGCCTGCTGTGCCAGAGCGCGCAAGCCTGCGGCGCGACGCTGGTGATTGCCACGCACGACCGCCGGGTGGCCGAGGCGCTGCCGCAGGCCGCTGAACTGATTTTTTCAAGCCAGAATGGCATCAACCCAGCGTCGATGGGTCCTGGTCCGCTATGAATACCGTAGTGCTGTCCTGGCGCTACCTGTGGGCCCGTCCGCTGGCTGCGGGGCTCAACCTGCTGCTGATGACGCTGGGGCTGGGCTCCATCACCTTCGTGCTGCTGGCCAGCCACCAGATGGACCGTGCCTTCGAGCGCGATCTGGCGGGCATCGACGTCGTGGTGGGCGCCAAGGGCAGCCCAATGCAGCTGATTCTGGCCGGCGTGTTCCACATCGACGTGCCGCCGGGCAACATCCCGCTGGCCGACGTGCAGGCGCTGGCGAAGCACCCGCAGGTGGCGCAGCTCATTCCGCTGAGCCTGGGCGACAGCTTCCGGGGCTTTCGCATCGTCGGCACCACGCCGGCTTACATCACCCACTACCAGGCGACGCTGGCGCAGGGCGCGATCTGGGCCGCGCCGATGCAGGCCGTGGTCGGCGCGCAGGTGGCGGCCGCCACGGGCCTGAAGGCCGGCGACCGCTTTGAAGGCTCGCATGGCCTGGGCGGCGGGGGCGATGCGCATGGCCACACGCCGTACACCGTCGCGGGCGTGCTGGCGCCCTGCGGCTGTGTGCTCGACCGGCTGATCCTCACGGCCACGGAGTCCGTCTGGAAGGTGCACGAGGACATGCACAGCGGCGACACGCCGCTGGACAAGGAAGAGCGGGAAGCCCTGGAGGCCGAACGCGAGGTGACGATGGCGCTGATCCGCTACACCACGCCGCTGGCGGCGGTGACCTTTCCCCGCTACGTGAACAGCAGCACCGACATGCAGTCGGCCGCGCCGGCGGTCGAGATCACGCGGCTGCTGGGCATGGTCGGCGTCGGCACGCGGGTGCTGCAGGGCTTTGGCGCGGTGTTGCTGATGACGGCGGCGCTGGGCGTCTTCATCGCGCTGTGGAGCGCCGTGCGCGAGCGCCGCTCGGACCTGGCCATGCTGCGCATGCTGGGGGCGCCACCCTGGAAGTTGGGCGCGCTGCTGCTGTGCGAGGCACTGTGGCTGGCGCTGCTGGCCTCGGCATTGGGGCTGCTGGCGGGCCACGGCTTGACCGCTGTGGCAGGATGGTTCCTGCAGGCCGACAAATCGGTCGTGGTGGACGGCTGGCAATGGGTGCCGCTGGAGGTCTGGGTGCCGGTGGCAGCCGTGGGCGTGGCCCTGCTTGCGGCGCTGCTGCCCGCCATCAGCGCCTACCGGGTCGATGTGGCCCGACTGTTGAACGCAAGGTGACAATATGTTGAATTTCACGAAAAAATGGCTTCTTCCCAGCATCCTTGGGTCATTGTTTGCTCTCAATGCAATAGCGCAACACAGCGAAAAGGAGGTCAAGGAAGACGTGGCCCGGCACCGCGCCATGGCGGCCGCGCACGAGGCGGCCGCCAAGTGCCTGGAGTCCGGCAAGAAGGCCGATGCGTGCTACAAGGAACTTCAGGCCAGTTGCAAGGGTCTGGCCATTGGCAAATACTGCGGGATGAAACACGAGCACTGACCATGAGACCTCTACCCCTTGTCCATCTCCTGGCGGCCGCGGCGCTGCTGGCGGGCGGTTCGGCCCGCGCGCAGCTGAGTTCGCCCATGCCGGGGGTCAAGCCGGCGCAGAAGAGTGCCGCCCCCGCACCCGCGCCGGCGGGCGCTGCCGCCTTGGGCGTTCCGGCCGGTACCGGCGCCGGCGTGCACAGCCCCGACAGCCCCTACGCCCCGCTGGCGTCGCGCGCGGATGTCGTGCCCTGGTCGGTGCTGACGAGCGTGAAGACCAAGGCCGAAAAGAACCGCATCCTGCCGGCCTTCGAGGCTGCGCAGCTGCAGCTGAACCAGAAGTCCCAGCGCATCCAGGGCTTCATGCTGCCGCTGGATCCCGGCGAGAAGCAGACCCATTTCCTGCTGAGTTCGGTGCCGCTGACCTGCGGTTTCTGCACGCCGGGCGGCCCGGAGAGCATGGTCGAGGTCCGCAGCAAGACGCCGGTCAAGGCCACGATGGAGCCCGTGGTGGTCGAAGGGCGCTTTCATGTGCTGGCCGACGATCCCTATGGCCTGTACTACCGGATGACCGACGCCCAGCCGGTCAAGTAACCGACTGGATTGATCTGGATCATGGCCGTGCCGCGGGGTTGCGGCAAAATACGCGGGTCTGCCGGTTGTGCGTTTCGGCTGGCTAGGCGACTGTTTTCAACCCATTGCAGGAATCTCCCATGACCAATCGTCGCGAATTCATCGTTCAACTCAGCCTGGGCACCGGCGTTCTGGCTGCCGGCCAGGCGATGGCCCAGGGCGCTGCCCTGTCCGAAACCGATCCCGCCGCTGCGGCGCAAGGCTACAAGGCCGACGCGACCAAGGTCGACGTCAAGAAGTACCCCAAGTACGCCGCCGGCCAGACCTGCGCCAACTGCGCGCTGTACCAAGGCAAGGCCGGTGCCGCCAGCGGCCCCTGCGCCCTGTTCCCCGGCAAGGACGTGACGGCCAAGGGCTGGTGCCAGGCCTACGCCAAGAAGGCCTGATCCAGGCTTGAATCCTTTCGCCGGGGCCGCGCCGTCGCAGGCCTCCCCGGTGATCGCGAGGACGGACAGACCCGAGTGTCGCTTTCAGGCGACCTCGGGTCTTTTTCTTGGCCGCCTCCCTGGGCGTGAGTGCCCTTGCGCACAAAAGGCGTTGCCCCATTGCGGTACAACACCGAGATGAAAGAATTTCTTGCGTTCTCCTGTTGCCCCGTTCGCGGCATGCGCGCTTGGCTGGCCCTGATGCTCACCCTTTTGCTGGGCCTGACCGGCTGCTCCACCGCACCGCCGGACGGCATCACGGTCGTCAGCCCCTTCGATGTGAACCGCTATGCCGGCAAGTGGTATGAGATCGCCCGCATGGACCACTCCTTCGAGCGGGGCCTGAGCGAGGTCAGCGCCACCTACCGATTGCAGCCTGACGGCAGCGTGCAGGTCGTCAACCGCGGCTTCGACACGGCCCGGCAGGACTGGAAGGAAGCCGTTGGCAAGGCCCTGTTCACCGGCGACGCCAATCGCGGCGCTTTGAAGGTGTCGTTCTTCGGCCCGTTCTATGGCGGCTACAACGTGGCGGCGCTCGATCCGTCGTACCGCTGGTCCCTCGTGGTGGGCCCGGATCGCGGCTACGTCTGGATCCTGGCGCGGGACAAACAGCTCACGCCGGAGGTTCGCGAGCAGGTGCTGGCGCAGGCGCGCAAGCTCGGCATCGACGTGGACCAGCTGATCTGGGTCGCGCAAACCCGACCGGACGCCTGAACCTGCCGCCGATAATCGGCGGCTCATGACCCTCGACCACCCCGTCCTGTCCTCGCTGCTGCCGGTCGTGCTGCTGATCGCCATCGGCTTCGTCGCCGGCAAGGCGCGGCTGATCCGCGGCGAGGGTGTGCGCGACCTGTCGAACCTGGTGTTCCTGGTGCTCACGCAGGCCCTGCTGTTTCGCACCATGAGTTCGGTGCACATCGAGCGGCTCGACTTCAAGTCGGTGGCGCTGTATTACCTCGTGGCCGGCGCGCTGTTCATCGCCCTGCTGCTGATCCAGGGGCTCACCAGCCGATCCGCCGTGCTGGCGCTGGCAGCGATCTTCAGCAACACGCTGATGATCGGCGTGCCGCTGGTCTCGCTGGCCTATGGCGAGGCCGGGCTGGTGCAGCTGTTCACGCTGATCTCGATGCACGCGCTGGTGCTGCTGACCTTTGCCACCGTGGTGCTGGAGCTGCTGGTGGCGCATGAAGACGCGCGCGCCGGCCGTGCCGAGCCGCGCCATCTGCTGCTGACCGTGGGGCAGGCGGTGAAGAACGCGGTCATTCACCCGGTGCCGCTGCCCATCATCGCCGGGCTGCTCTATGCCCAGACCGGTTGGGGCCTGCACCCGGTGATCGACCGGCCGCTGAAGCTGCTGGGCGACGCCTTCGGCCCGGTGGCGCTGGTGCTGGTGGGCGTGACGCTGGCGCAGGCGGCCATCGGCGCGCAGCTGAGAGGTGCGTTCGTGATCTCGCTGATCAAGACCCTGCTGCACCCGGCGCTGATGGGCGCGGCCGGCTGGCTGGCCGGCCTGCGCGGCATGCCGCTGGCGGTGATGGTGGTGGCCGCCTCGCTGCCGGTGGGGGCGAACGTGTTCCTGTTCTCGCAGCGTTACCGCAAGGGCGAGGACCTGGTGACGGCCAGCGTGGCTGTCTCGACCGTGCTGGCGCTGCTCAGCGTGTCGCTGGTGATGGCGCTGTTGCCGAAACTGGCGGGCTGATCACGGCGCCAGCCGCTCGCGCACCCAGGCATCGTTTTCACGGCGGTAGCGCAGCCGGTCGTGCAGGCGGCTCTTGCGACCTTGCCAGAACTGCCAGGTGTCGGGCTTCAGGCGGTAGCCGCCCCAGTGTGGCGGGCGCGGCGGGTGCAGCAGGAATTTGGCGCCGTATTTCGCGGCGGCAGTGACCAGCACCGTGCGGTCCGGGATGACCTGGCTCTGTGGGCTGGCCCAGGCTCCGATGCGCGAATCCAGCGGGCGGGTGGCGAAGTAGGCGTCGCTGTCCTCGGCGCTGACCTTTTCTACCAGGCCTTCGATTCGCACCACGCGCTCCAGCTCGACCCAGTGGAACTGCAGCGCCGCGTAGGGGTTGCCGGCCAGCTCCTGGCCCTTCTGGCTCTCGTAGTTGGTATACCAGACGATGCCGCGCTCGTCATAGCCCTTGATCAGCACCACGCGGGTGCTGGGGCGCAGGTCGGGCCCCACGGTGGCCACGGTCATGGCGTTGGGCTCGGGCACTTCGGAGGCAATGGCTTCTTTCAGCCACTGGTCGAACTGCATCAGCGGGTCGGCCTGCGAGTGCGCTTCGCTCAGTTCAGCCTTCTCGTAACTCTTGCGGATGTCGGCAATGTTCATGCCGTCAGTATAGGCAGGGCCCTGGCGGGGGCGTGCCCGGGGCGGCTTCAGTTGCCGGCGAGGTCCAGCAGGCGGGCAAGCCTGCGGTCATGGATGCCATGCTGGCGCAGCGCGTCGAAGGTCTGGCGCGCATAGTCCAGTGTCGTGCCGTAGCGCCCCCGGGCGTCGCGGAAGATCTCGCGCACTTGCTGCGGGTGCAGGTCGCCGGTGTAGTTCGGGCTGCGGCGGGACAGGGTGAACGCCAGCGCCGGCACCGCCCCGTGCGGCGTCTGGCAGGGGAGCCAGCGCGGGTCGTACACGCCGGTGGGCATCTCGCGCGCCCACAGCGCGGCCAGCGCCGCGTCGGCCTCGCGGTGGGGCACCCGGTACACCATGCCCTGGCAGCTGCCACCGGGCAGCAGCGCGAACACCAGGCCCGGGCGCTCGGGCGTGCCGCGGTTGATGCGGCTCCACATCTTCAGCGCGCGGTGCCAGCCGTGCACGCGCGTGGCATGGCGCTCGGTGGATTCGAAATCGGGCCGCCAGATCAGCGAGGCGTAGCCGAAGATCCACAGGTCCGCATGGCGGCCGCCGCCAGCCTGGTGGCCCGCCCACTGCCCGCGAATCCTGGCGAGCATGGGCGCGGGGTCGCGCAGGAAGGGCGGGACGGGCGCGCTCGCGCTGTCAGGCTGTGTCATGGTGGCACTTTACAATCGGCGCATCTATTTTTGGAGCTTGAGCGATGTTTTCTTCCGATGATGACAACCAGGGACTGGTTCTGGGCGTGGTTTTTGGCGTGATTGCCCTGGTGATTGCTCTGGTGATCGGTATCAGCATTTACACGCGAAACCTGGTGCCCGCGGCCAAGGCGCCGGCGGTTGCGGTCGTGGTGGTCGAGGAAGTGGCCACCGTCAAGGTTGAGAACGGCGTCGTCAAGTTCTATTTCGTCATCGGCAAGGCCGACGTGGCGCCCGAGGCCGCGCAGGCGCTGGCCGAGGTCGTGAAGGCCGTGGCCGCCGGCAAGATGGCCGTGATCAGCGGCTTCCATGATGCCTCTGGCGACCCCCAGAAGAATGCCGAACTGGCCAAGCAGCGCGCGCTGGCCGTGCGCGCCGTGCTGGTGACCCAAGGCGTGGCCGAAGACAAGGTCGAGCTGAAGAAACCCGAACAGGCGCTGGCCTCCGGCCCCGCCGCCGAAGCCCGCCGCGTGGAAGTGACGCTGAAGTAAGCGCCCGCCGGCTCAGCAAGAAAAGCCCGGCTTGCCGGGCTTTTTTGTGGCCAACTTGGCCTTAACCCACCGTCAATGGGTCAGTGTGTGCTGCAAAAAAAGGAGTATTCGGGAGCGGCGAGGAGGGACTTCAGGCAGCGACCGCAGGGCGCCGCGCCAGCCGCATCGCAGCCAGGAAGCTTAGGGCAATGACGGCCACCAGCGCAGCACCAAACTGCAGTTCCCGGCCCTCGCTCCATGCATCCACGCCCGGCAGCAGCAGCTTGGCCGCGCCAAAGGCCGCCACCAGCAGGCTGACGCCAGCCACCACCAGCCCCATGACGCGCGAGGCGATGCGCGCGGTCTGGTCGGCGCGGCGAATCAGGCGGGCGATCCACAGGCCGTTGATGCCGTCGGTGAGCAACATCCCCAACATGAACAGCAGCGCCAGGACCAGCGCATGCTGCCAGCCACCGAACTGCGTGGCGGCCAGTGCGAAGAAGGCGGCCTGCGAGAGTGTGTCGAAGGACAGCGCAAACAGCGCGCCCACCAGCGCCACGGCAAGAGGATTCGAGACATGCCGCAGGCTGCCCAGCAGGCGGCCCTTGACGCCGACCGGTTGCACCACCTGATCCGGACCGGCGCGCAGCACCGCAGCCAGGTTCAGCATGCCCAGCGCGGCCAGAAAGCCGATCGAGATCAGCGCGCCCAGCGTGCCAAACCACTGCGGCACCGCCCACTGGCCCGCCGCTGCCGAGACCCCCAGCGCGATGGCCATGACCACCGCGCCGTGCCCCAGCGAGAACAGCGTGCCGCAATAGCGGGCCAGGGCGGGGCGCACGCGGACGTTGTGGCGGGTCAGGCCGTCGATGGTGGCCAGGTGGTCGGCGTCAAAGCCATGCTTCATGCCCAGCACGAAAGTCAGGAGCAACAGCGACAGCCAGTCGGCGGGCGGGGCTTGCATGGTGTTGTGTGAAGTTTGAAAAAATTATCACACAACGGGCGGGGCCTGGGCAGATTCAGCCGCAGTCGCCGTCGGGCTGCAGCGCCCGTTGCAGGCAGGGCCGTCCTGCGCCGAATTACCTACACGGGCTCAGCGCGCCGGGCGGTAGTGCACGTGTGGCGCGCCGTGCGCATCGTGCGCGTGGTGGTGTTCGGCTTCCAGGGCGATCACGTTCAGTTGGCCGTGGCGCACGCCGCTTTGCGCCATCAGGGCATCGGCAAACTGGCGCACTGCGGCTGTCGGGCCCTTGAGGATGACCGATTCCAGGCAGTTCTCGTGGTCCAGGTGGCTGTGCATGGCCGCCACCGTGAGGTCGTGGTGTTCGTGCTGCAGGCCGGTCAGCCGCTCGGCCAGTTCACGCTGGTGGTGGTTGAACACGTAGGAAAGGTTGCCCACGCAGTGCCCGGACGGTGGGTCGCGCTGCCGGTCGCCCTCGATGGCGCCGCGGATCAGGTCGCGCACCGCCTCCGAACGGCTGCTGTAGCCCCGCGCCGCGATCAGCGCATCGAACTGTTGCGCGAGCGCCTCGTCCAGCGAAATCGTGAAGCGTTCCATGGCGCGTGCTCAGCGCAGGCCGCCGCCCGCTGCACCCTCCGCGCGCTGGATCAGTTCGATCTTGTAGCCGTCGGGGTCGGTGACGAAGGCGATCACGGTCGTACCGCCCTTGACCGGACCGGCCTCGCGCGTCACGTTGCCGCCCGCGGCCTTGATCTTTTCCACGGCGGCGTAGGCATCGGGCACGGCCAGCGCGATGTGGCCGTAAGCCGTGCCCATCTCATAGCTTTCCACGCCCCAGTTGTAAGTCAGCTCGATCTCGGCCTGGCCGGGGTTGCCGCCCTCGAAGCCGAGGAAGGCCAGCGAATACTTGTACTCGGGGTTTTCGGACTGGCGCAGCAGCGTCATGCCCACCACATTCGTGTAGAAATCGATGGAACGCTGCAGGTTGCCCACCCGCAGCATGGTGTGGAGGAAACGCATGGACTGGCCTTTCAGTGGATGGGCCTGAAGTCTATTCGGTCGCGCCGCCGGGCGGCTTGTGGTGCACGTCAAACACCAGGCAGGTGGTGGTGGCATGGGCGTAGAGCGTGCCGTCGGGCCCGACCAGGCGCGCGTCGGCGGTGGCCAGCTGGCGGCCGCAGTGGATCACCCGGCCCTCGGCGCGCACGCGCGGCACCTTGAGCGTGAGCGCGCGCACGATGTTCACGCTGAGCTCGGCCGTGGTGTAGCCGCGCCCGGGCGGCATCATGGTGTGCACCGCGCAGCCCAGCGCCGAGTCGAGCAGCGTGGCGAACCAGCCGCCGTGCACCGTGCCCAGCGGGTTGAAGTGCGCCAGCGCCGGCGTGCCTTGAAACACGGCATGGCCCTTCTCCACATGGACCATCGTGAAGTCCAGCGTCCGGGCGATGTGCGCGTAAGGCAACTCGCCGCGCAGCAGACCCTGCATGACTTCCAGCCCGGTCTTGCCGGCAATCTGCTCCGTCGTGGCCAGCCCGGGGCCCGGGCCGGCGTCCATGCGCTGTTTCACGGCGGCTTCGTCGGCCAGCCATTGTTCGAGGTGGTTATGGGGATGGTGGGTCATGATCGCTCCGGAACATTAGATTGCAGATACAATGATTGTAGCTGCAATTAAAGCCAGGCCTCTGACAGGGTGGACGGACATGGCAGTCCCGAACCCCGCCAGTGCCACTGGACATTCTGGAGACCACGATGATTGAGAACAGGAGAAGTCAACCCGCACTCTGGTTGGTGCTGTTGGCCGCCGCCGGCACCTTTGCGCTCACCATGGGGACGCGCCAGACCATGGGCCTGTTCCTGTCGCCGATCAACACCTCGACCGGGCTGGGCCTGGGCAGCATCAGCCTGGCGTTTGCCTTCGGGCAGCTGTTCTGGGGGCTGACGCAGCCCTTCGCCGGCGCCGTGGCCGACCGCATCGGCGCGGGGCGCGTGCTGCTGGCCGGCGTGCTGCTGGTGGCTTTGGGCACTTTCATCACGCCGCTGATGACCAGCACGGTGGGGCTGATCTTCGCGATTGGCGTGCTGTCGGCCGGCGGCGCCGGCATGGCCGGGCCGGCGGTGCTGATGGCCGCCACCACGCGCTTGCTGCCGCCCGGCAGGAGCGGACTGGCCACGGGCATTGTCAACGCCGGCGGTTCGTTCGGCCAGTTCGTCATGGCGCCGATCGCGGCGGCGCTGATGCTCGGCGTGGGCTGGGTCGCGGCGCTCCAGATCATGGGCGTGATCGTGCTGGTGTGCCTGCCGGCGGCTTTCCTGTTGCGCGGCAACTCGCTGCAGGCCGCCCCGGCCGGGCAGAAGCTTGTGGGCACGCGCGAAGCCATCGGCACGGCGCTGCGCACCCCCAGCTACCTGCTGCTGGCGGCCGGCTTTTTCGTCTGCGGGTTTCACGTGGCCTTCCTGGCCACGCACCTGCCCGGCGTCGTGGACACCTGCGGCCTGCCCCCGCAGTGGGCCGGCTGGTCGCTGGCGATGATCGGGCTGTTCAACATCATCGGCAGTGTGGGCATGGGCTGGGCCGTGGGGCGCTGGCGCATGAAGTCGCTGCTGTCGCTGGTGTACGCCACGCGCGCCGTTGCTGTGGCCGTGTTCCTGATGGCGCCCAAGACCGGCCCGGTGATGCTGGTCTTCGCTGCCGTGATGGGTCTGACCTTTCTCTCCACCGTGCCGCCCACCGCCGGGCTGGTCGCGCGCTTCTTCGGCCCGGCCAACATGGCCACGCTGTTCGGCCTGGTGCTGCTGACGCACCAGGTGGGCGGCTTCCTGGGCGCGTGGCTGGGCGGCAAGGTGTTCGAGGCGACCGGTTCCTACGACTGGCTCTGGTACGCCGACATCGTGCTGGCCGTTGGCGCGGCGCTGATTCATCTGCCGATCAAGGAGGCACCGCAGGCGCGGGCGGTGGCCGCGTGAACGCGGGTCCGCAGGGCAATCAGGTCACCACGTCGCCCACCACCGCCTCCAGTTCCCCCCGCAACCACCGATGCGCCGCATCCACCTGGTGCCGTGCATGCCAGACCATGTACATCGGCATGGGCGGGCAGGGCACGGGCGGCTCCACGCTGGCCAGGTCGCGCAGCAGGTGCGACTGCAGGCGCCCCGGCACGGTGGCCAGCAGGTCGCTGCCGCGGATGAAGGGCGGCAGACCGGCGAAACCCGGCACCATGACGGCGAAGCGGCGCTGGACGCCCTGCGCGGCCAGGTGCCGGTCCAGGTCCAGCGCCCGGCGCGGCTCGTAGACCACGGTGATGTGCTCGGCCGCCAGATAGTCGGCGCGGGTGAGTGGGGGCTCACGCAGGGCAGGGTCGTAGAACACGCGGTAGCGGTCGTCGAACAGGCGCTTCTGCAGGATGTCGGCGCCGTCGGGCGGGCGCGGGCTGATGACGAGCTGGCAGTGCTCGCCGCGCAGCATCTCCAGGCTGGGCACGTCGGACGGGATCACCCGCAGCGCCAGGCCCGGCGCGGCCCGGCGCAGGCGCGCCATCAGGGCGGGCAGCAGCAGGTCGCGCTGGAAGTCGTTGGCGGCGATGGTGAAGGTGGTCTGCCAGCGGGCCGGATCGAACTCGCCCGAGCGCGCAAAACGCTCCAGCTCGCCCAGCAGCTCGCGCGCCTGCGCCGCCAGCGCCTCGGCCCGCGCGGTGGCCACGATGCCACGCCCGGACTTGACGAACAGCGGGTCGCCGGTGATGGCCCGCAGCTTGTCCAGCAGGTGGCTCACCGCCGACTGCGTGACACCCAGGCGCTGCGCCGCACCCGTGATGCTGCCCACCTCCACCACCGCCACCAGCAGCTGCAGCAGGCGCGCGTCCAAGTCCGACCAATCGAATTTGCTCATGGGTCGAATCATGATTGATGGGTTTATCTTTGGCAATGCAGGCGAGACACTGCAGGCCTGACAAACATCAACCATCAGGAGAGCCCCTTGAGCCCGACCCCCCGTGCCATCCCCGGCACCACCCCGTTCGACGGCACCATGGCCCGCAAGGGCTATGCGCTGAACAAGATGTGCTTCTCCTTCAACGACAAGGCCAATCGCGACGCCTTCCTGGCCGACACCGAAGGCTACATGCGCCAGTACGCGCTCACGCCCGAGCAGGCGGCTGCGGTGCGCTCCGGCCAGGTGCTGCAGATGCTGGCCGCCGGCGGGAACGCCTACTACCTGGCCAAGCTGGCGGGCATCTTCGGGCTGGACATGCAGGACATCGGCGCACAGCAGACCGGTGTGACCAAGGACGAGTTCAAGGCGAAACTGGTCGCCGCGAACGAGCAGTAAAACGACCGCCGAAGCACAGGAGCATTCACATGGCACACCTCATCGGCGGCCTCGCCACCTCGCACATTCCCGCCATCGGCGGCGCCATCCACAAAGGCAAGCAGCAGGACCCGTACTGGAAGCCCTTCTTCAACGGCTTTCCGCCCATCAGCAACTGGCTGGCCCAGGTCAAGCCGGACACCGTGGTGGTGTTCTACAACGACCACGGGCTGAACTTCTTCCTGGACAAGATGCCCACCTTTGCCGTGGGCGCCGCGCCCGAGTACCGCAACGCCGACGAAGGCTGGGGCATTCCCACCACCGCGCCGCTGCCCGGCAACCTGGACCTGTCCTGGCACCTCATCAACCACCTGATCGAGCGCGAGTTCGACATCGTCACCTGCCAGGAGATGCTGATCGACCACGCCTGCACGCTGCCGTTCAAGCTGTTCTGGCCCGGCCACGAGGTGGCGCCGGTGAAGATCGTGCCCATCAACATCAACACCGTGCAGTTCCCGCTGCCCACCGCGCGGCGCGTCTACAAGCTCGGCCAGGCCGTGGGCGAGGCCATCCGCGCCTGGGACAGCTCCGAGCGCGTGGTGGTGCTGGGCACCGGCGGCCTGTCGCACCAGCTGGAGGGCGAGCGCGCCGGCTTCATCAACAAGCGCTTCGACCTGCAGTTCCTCGACAGCATGGAATCCAACCCCGAATGGGCCACGCAGTTCAGCGACCTGGAACTGGTGGAGAAAGCCGGCACCCAGGGCGTGGAACTGCTCAACTGGCTGGCCATGCGCGGCGCGGTTTCGGCGGGCGGCGCCAGCGTGAAGAAGGTGCATGGCAACTACCACATCCCGATCTCGAACACAGCGACCGGGCTGCTGGCGCTGGAGGTGGCGTGAGGGCCTGAATTGAGGCGACACATGCTATCGAAACGATAGCTGCAAGCGACCATTCCGCGATGGGATGGTCGCTATTCTTGCGGAGATTGGTCGACTGGCTGCCCCGAAAGGCGGTCTGACGGGACGAGGCCAGGATTTTGGCCGACGCTATGGCCGCTAACGACCCTGAGCAGACTCCCGCCCTTCCATGGTCAGGGTCGGGTTTGTGGCGAGAAGCGGCCTTTATGCTCGGGGGCATCAGACTCCAACAGTAGGTCGGGATGACTTCAGCCACCCGAGTGAAGTGCCTGGATGGTTATTGGGAGTCGCGTCGTGATGCCTGGAAAGTGAACGACACGGTTAAGCAGAAATGCTGTGGCACCCTCGACAAATACCATTTAACGCGCGTGGCCCGTCGTCTCTGGCATTGCCTTGCGCGACGCTGTCCTCTTATGCGCGCCATGAACATGCCCGGCGTGGTCCCGCAAGCCGCCCGGATGGCGCGCAATCTCGGTGAGTTCATTCAGGATGCCGCAGTGTCCGGCGTCCTGCGTTTCCCGGCACTGCTCTCGCAGACTCTTGAGCTGCTTTTCCAGCGTTCGCAGCTCCCGAATGCGTTCGGCGACATGCCCGATGTGCTCGTCCAGCAGCGCATTGACCTCGCCGCAGTTCTCGGACGGCGCATCCTTGAAGTGCAGAAGAACGCGAATTTCGTCAAGTGTCATGTCCAGACCGCGGCAATGCCGGATGAAAGACAAGCGCGCGGCATGGGCATCACCATATATACGGTAGTTGCCCCCGGTCCTCGCGGTCTCGGGCAGCAGGCCCTCGCGTTCGTAGTAGCGAATGGTTTCAACTTGGGTATGGGTCAAGTTCGCCAGTTCACCGATTTTCATGATGGGGCTCCGCGGTTCAGGCCTGTGGGGCTAAGGAATAACACCACGAAGTGTAGGCGCTTGACTCTTTAGTGGCTACAGGGTTCCCAATACGGCCATGCAAGAAAAATCCATGACTCCACCCCAAGTCGAAACTCCAGGCGATGGCGCCGCCTGCGGATGCGGCGCCACCTGTGGCACGCCAACAGCTTTAACCGCGCCCAGGCCTGCGCCAAACGATGCCGGTGGCATGGTATTTCGTATTCTCACCATGGATTGCGCCGCAGAGGAAAGCGAAATTCGCCACGCCCTGGCCGGGGTGACGGGTGTGCAAAGCCTCAATTTCCAGTTGAGCGCGCGTACCCTGGCGATCCATGCGCCCGCCGCCGTGCTGCCGCAGGCCCTGGAGGCGATTCGCCGGGCTGGCTTCGACCCCCAGCCGCTGGGATCCGGCGGCCCTGATGCCCACGAACACGCCCCGGCGTCCGAAGGACTGTGGCGCCTGGGTCTGGCCCTTGGGCTGACGGTGGTCGCGGAACTGCTCGCCTTCTTTGTGCCCGACACGATGGTGTTCAAGGTCGCGGGCATGGCCCTGGCGGCAACGGCCATCTGGCTGGCGGGCTTTTCGACCTACACCAAGGGCCTTGCCGCCTTGCGCCAGGGACGCCTGAACATCAATGCCCTCATGACGGTGGCCGTGACCGGCGCCTTCCTGATCGGCCAGTGGCCTGAAGCCGCCATGGTGATGGCGCTCTACGCTATTGCAGAGCTGATCGAGGCGCGTGCTGTGGACCGGGCGCGCAACGCCATCAAGAGCCTGCTGGACCTGACGCCCGACACGGCGGAAGTGCGCCAGCCCGACGGCACCTGGTTGCCTGTTGCCGCCGCTGAAGTGGCCCTTGACGCCGTCGTCCGTGTCAAGCCGGGCGCGCGCATTCCACTCGACGGCAAGGTCACCTCGGGCACCAGTGCCGTGAATCAGGCGCCCGTGACGGGTGAGAGCCTGCCGGTCGACAAAGGTGTGGGCGATGCGGTTTTCGCTGGCACGATCAACGACACCGGCACCCTCGAAGTACGGGTGACCGCCGCCGCCAGCAACACCACGCTGGCCCGCATCATCCACGCCGTCGAGCAGGCACAAGGGAACCGTGCCCCAACGCAGCAGTTCGTCGACAAGTTTGCAGCGGTCTACACCCCGGTGGTCTTTGCGCTGGCCGTGGCGGTGGCCATCCTGACGCCCTGGCTGATGGATGTGAGCTGGACGCAGGCGCTGTACAAGGCGCTGGTCATGCTGGTGATTGCCTGTCCTTGTGCCCTGGTGCTCGCCACTCCGGTCACCGTGGTCAGCGGTCTCGCCGCCGCCGCGCGACGCGGCATCTTGATCAAGGGCGGCGTTTACCTGGAAGGTGCCTACAAACTCAAGGCCATTGCGCTGGACAAGACTGGCACCATCACGGAGGGCAAACCCAAACTGGTGGCGACCGAGGTGCTGCCGTCGTCCATCCCCGAAGCCCAGGTGCTGCGCTGGGCCGGCGACCTGGCGGGCCAGTCCGATCACCCGGTATCCCGGGCGATTGCCCAGGAACTTGATCAGGGCAGCGGGCAACTGGAGGGATTTACCGCCTTGCCAGGCCGTGGCAGCCAGGCTCGTACCGAGGGGCAGACGCTGATCCTGGGCAATCACCGGCTGATTGAAGATCGGGGACTGTGCAGTTCTGAGATCGAGGCACGGCTGGCGGTGCATGAGGCGCAGGGGCGTACCGTAACGATGTTGGCAACGGACGCGCAGGTGCTGGCCATCTTCGCCGTGGCCGACACCATCAAGGAGAGCTCACGCCAGGCGCTGGCCGAACTGCACGCCCTCGGGGTGGTCTCCGTCATGCTGACCGGCGACAACACCGCCACCGCGCAAACCATTGCCCGGCAGGCGGGCATCGACGATGCGCGTGGCAACCTGCTGCCCGAAGACAAGCTGTCGGCCATCGAAGACCTGCAAAAGCGCTACGGCAGCACTGCGATGACCGGGGACGGCATCAACGATGCGCCCGCGCTGGCACGTGCCGACATCGGGATCGCCATGGGCGCCGCAGGCACTGACACCGCCATGGAGGCGGCCGACGTGGTCATCATGAACGACGACCTGCGGCGCATTCCCGAGGTCATCCGGCTGTCGCGCCGCACCCGCGCCGTGCTGTGGCAGAACATCGTCCTTGCCCTGGGGATCAAGGCGGTCTTCCTGGTTCTGGCGGTGTCTGGCAGTGCCACCATGTGGATGGCGGTGTTCGCCGACATGGGTGCGAGCCTGCTGGTCGTGTTCAACGGCTTGCGTCTGTTGCGGATAAACGGGGTTGAGCCCAAAGCCCATCTGCCGCACAGGCCCATTCAGATCAAAACCCTGTAGCTGCTACACTCCCGCCGCAATGCGTCGCTGGCTCACAATCTTCCTCCTGGTTTTTCTGCCGCTGCAGCTCAGCTGGGCTGCGGGAAGCGTCTATTGCCAGCACGAAACCGGTTCCGCCGCGCAGCATTTCGGGCACCATGAGCATCAGCACACCGTCGATGCCGAGCGTGCGGACAACAGCAGTCCCAAAGCCAATGGCAGTATTGATGCGGACTGCGGCACCTGCCATGCTGGGTGTTCGACGGCTATTTTCGAGCCGTTATCGGTGCTGACAGTGGGCGTGACATCGGACATGCACACCGGACATCAGTTCCGCACTTCCTCGCCTCCTCCTTCTCTGCCTGAACGTCCCAATTGGGCTGACCTCGCCTGATCGGCGAGGTAGGCGTCACCCGTCCTCTCGCGTCCTGTTCGAACCACCTCGAGTGGTCAGACAGGTCGCGTCGCGATCCTGTTGATCGCACCTCGCCGATTCCCCACGTGTTTATTCATCACTGGAGAATCGGATGTTCCGAAGAAACAAATCAGATTGGTTGCTATGCACGCTAATGGTGCTGGCGGCAGGTAGTGGCTGGTCCCAACAATCGCCGCAAAGCCTTCCCAACGGGGCTTTCATGCCGGCTCCGATGCAGACTGCTTCTGCGACGCCTGCAGGGGCGGGTCTTTCATCAACGCTTAAACAGGCATTTGATGCGGCATGGCTGCGTCAACCTGAAGCCCTGTCACAACAGGCTCGGCAAGAGGCAGGCGCTGCCCGTAGAAGCGCGGCCGACAGCTGGACGGCTGAACCGGCCTCCGTGGAATTGGCGACCAAGACCGACCGCCTGAACCAGAATCTGGGCAGTCGTGAGGTCTTTGTGGGTTTGACCATGCCCCTGTGGTTGCCGGGTGAGCGTGCGCGCACTGGCGCTGTGGCCGATGCAGAGAACCGCGTGGCGACAAGCCGGGTACAGGCGGCGCAATTGCGCACGGCAGCTGTGGTTCGAGAGGCGTATTGGCATTGGCAGCGTGCCCGGGCCGGACATGAACTGGCGCGCGAACGCTTGAACAGCTCGCAGCAGATCGCGGCGGACGTGGCCAGGCGGGTCAAGGCGGGCGATCTGGCCCGCTCAGACCAGCATCAGACCGATGGTGCTGTGGCGTCCGCCGAGGTGGAGCTTGCCGATGCCGCGGGCACTTTGGCTGGAGCAGTCCAGCGCTTGCTCGCCCAGGCTGATCTAGGCCTAGTGCAGAACGATTTCCAGACGCCCTTTTCCGCAGCGGTCATGGAGGCTATTCCAGAGGTGCCCACTGATTTAACGGACCTCGATACCCGTCACCCTGCGGTCGCGGAGTTATTGGATCGGGCTGAAGTGGCGCGTCGGTCCGCCGAACTGGTGCGAGTACAAACGCGCGCCAATCCTGAATTGGCGCTTGCGACGACGCGGGAGCGTGGGCAATTCGACGAGGCCTACAAGCAAACCATCACACTGGGCATCCGCATTCCCTTCGGGTCGGACAGTCGCAATCGGGCTCGGCTTGCAACAGCGCACGCCGATGCGATTGAAGTCGAGGGACAGCTTCGTTTGGAGCGGGAGCGCTTGCTGCGCGAAGTGATGGCTGCGCGGGTTGGCCTTGAATCAATACGGATTCAGCAGAGCGCATCGGACAGGCGTGCGCAATTGGCACGTGAGTCACGCAGTTTCTTCCAGAAGTCGTTCCGCATGGGGGAAACCGATCTGCCCACTCTCTTACGCATCGAGCGCGAGGCCATCGACGCCGAACGACAGGCAGCCCGGGTTCGCATTGATCTTGCCGCCGCTATTTCCTCACTGCGCCAAACCCTCGGGCTTTTGCCTGAATAAGCCCTGGCAAGGCTCTAAAACTCAAGGAATTCCATCATGACTTTTCTGAAAAGGTTCAAAACCTTTTGCCTGGCGATGCTTGTCGCCACCACAACTTTCACGACCTGGGCGGGCGACGGTCACGACCATGGAGAAGCGACGACTGCCGCGGGCGGTCCGGCTCTTCCACGGTTCACGGCGGTTTCCGAAACCTTTGAGTTGGTCGGTGTGCTCAACGGAAAACAACTGACCCTCTATCTGGATCGCACGGCCGATAACAGCCCCGTCAAGGCGGCCAAGCTTGAACTGGAGCTGGGGGGTGTCAAAGTGGACGTCAAGCCCCATGGTGAAGGCGAATTTGAAGCCACGCTTTCCCAGGAACTCAAGCCTGGAGATATTTCAGTGTCGGCGACCGTGATTGCAGGGCAGGAAACCGATCTGCTTGCAGGTGATCTGGATCTTCATGGAGACCCCCACGCCGACGAGGCCGCTCCAGGCCAGATATGGAAGGTCTATGGCGCCTGGAGTCTTGGTGGACTTCTCGCGCTGGTCTTGCTGACTTTGGCCTTGCGCCGTGTTCGCGCCAATCGTTTTAGCCGTGCTGGAGGTGCCGCATGAAGCCACGTTTTTTGATGTCTGCGGCAGCATGTGCCGCTCTGTCTGCTGCGCTGCTGGCACTGGCGGCACCGGCCCTTGCCGGAGAAGGTCATGACCACGGTAATGCAGCACCAGCTGCCAACAGCAATGGCCCGAAACGACTGCCGGATGGCAGTGTGTTTCTACCCAAGCCGGCGCAGCGCCAGCTGGGTGTGCGCACCATGGCCACGGTTGACGCCGAGCTGCCGCGCGCAGTGGAACTCACCGGCAAGGTGCTGATGGACCCGAACGCCGGGGGCAAGGTGCAGCCGCTGAATGCCGGCCGCATCGAGCCCGGCCCGCGCGGTCTGCCCAACCTGGGCCAGGCGGTGCGCAAGGGCGAGGTGCTGGCCTACGTGGTGCCCTCGGCAGCACCCATCGAACGCTCCAACCAGTCGTCCCAGCTGGTCGAGCTGCGCGCGGCCAAGTCGCTGGCCGACAAGCGCGTGGCTCGCCTGAAGGAACTCGCGGACACCGTACCGCGCAAGGACATCGAATCCGCAGAAAGCGAATCCGCCAGTCTGGCCGAGCGCATTGCCGCAATCGGTGGCGGCCTGGCGACGCGTGAAGCCCTGGTGGCACCGGTGTCCGGCGTCATCGCTTCGGCCCACGTCGTGGCGGGCCAGGTGGTCGACGCGCGCGAGCTGCTTTTCGAGATCGTCGACCCGAGCCGCCTGCGCATTGAGGCCCTGGCCTTCGATCCGGCTCTGGCGGCCAATGTGGGCAGCGCCACGCTGTCCATCGGCAACCAGCGTGTGCCGCTGGAGTTCATCGGTGCCGCGCGCAGCTTGCGCGAGCAGGCGTTGCCGCTGGGCTTTCGCGCCCAGGGCGCCGCGCTAAACAGCCTGGCCGTTGGTCAGCCGGTGCGTGTTTTCGTGCAGACCAAAGAGAAGGTCAAGGGTCTCGCGGTCCCGGTCGCTTCGCTGATGAAGAACCCAGCCAATCAGACCATCGTCTGGGTCAAGGCCGCACCGGAACGATTCGAGCCGCGCACCGTCACGACCGAGTCGTTGGATGGCATCAGCGTCGCGGTGACGTCGGGTCTGAAGGCCGGCGATCGGGTCGCCACCCAGGGCGCCACCTTGATCAACCAGGTGCGCTGACATGTTCAAGTGGCTTCTCGATAACAGCCTGGGCAACCGGCTGCTGGTGATCATCGCCAGCGTGGTGCTGATGGCCTACGGCGCGTTCACGCTTTCGCGCACCCCGGTGGATGTATTCCCAGACCTCAACAAACCCACGGTCACCATCATGACCGAGGCTGGGGGCATGGCGGCGGAAGAGGTGGAGCAGCTCATCACCTTCCCGCTGGAGACGACGATGAACGGTCTGCCCGGCGTGGAGTCGGTGCGCTCGACTTCGTCGGCCGGCCTGTCCTTCCTCTATGTCACCTTCGATTGGAGCACCGACATCTTCCGTGCCCGGCAACTGGTGTCGGAGCGGCTGTCGTCAATGGAGGAAGGCATCGCCGACGGCGTAGTGCCGCGCATGGGCCCGATCAGCTCGATCATGGGCGAGATCATGCAGATCGCCATTCCGGTTGATCCCAGCAAGATTAGCGCGATGGCGGTGCGGGAGTACGCCGACTGGGTGCTGCGCCCGCGCCTGCTCTCAGTCCCGGGCGTGGCGCAGGTCATCCCGATCGGCGGAGAAGTCCGCCAGTTCCAGGTGCAGCCAAACACCACGCGCATGGCCGAGCTGGGCATCACGCACGACCAGCTCGAAGGCGCGTTGAAGGGCTATTCGTCCAACTCTTCGGGCGGTTTCCTGGAACTGAACGGCCGCGAATACCTGATCCGCAACCTGGGCCGCACCTCACGCCTCGATGACCTGAAGAACCTGGCACTCACCGCCAAAGACGGCCAACCGATCCTGATGCGCCAGATCGCCGAGGTGACCTTCGCCGCGGCGCCCAAGCGCGGCGACGCGGGCTACGAAGGCAAGCCGGCCGTGATCCTGGGCATCCAGAAGCAGCCGACCGCCGACACCATCGCGCTCACCAAGTCCATCGAGGACGCCCTGGTGGGGCTGAAGGCATCCCTGCCGGCGGGCATGGACGCGCCCCGTGTGACCTTCCGCCAGGCCAGCTTCATCGAAGCCTCGATCACCACGCTGCAAGGCAAGCTGATTGGCGCCTCGATCTTCGTCGCGGTGATCCTGTTCTTCTTCCTGGGGACGTTGCGGCCGACCATCATCGCGCTGACGGCGATCCCGGTTTCGATCTTCATCACCGCACTGGTCTTCAAGTATTTCGGCTTGTCGATCAACACGATGACGCTGGGCGGCCTGGCCATCGCGATTGGTGGACTGGTCGACGACGCGGTGGTCGGCGTCGAGAACGTGTTGCGGCGTCTCAAGTCCGACCGGGCCAACCATCCACACAGCCGGCTGCATCCGATCGAGATCGTCGCCCACGCAACGATGGAGGTCCGGTCAGCAATCCTTTACGCGACGGTCATCATCGTGCTCGTCTTCATCCCGCTGTTCGCGCTGCCGGGACTGGAGGGCAAGCTGTTCGTGCCGCTGGGCATCGCCTTCATCGTGTCGACGCTGGCCTCGCTGATCGTCTCGGTGACGGTGACACCGGTTCTCAGCTTCTACCTGCTACCGCGCATGAAGAACCTGGACCACGGCGACACCAAGGTCCTGGCCTGGCTAAAGGCGCGCTACCGCAGCAGCCTGCAGGGTGTGCTCGACAGGCCCAAGGCTGCCATGGCAGCCGCGGGCGCTGCAGTGCTGGTGGCCGCGGTTGCCGTGCCGTTCTTCCCAACGACTTTTCTGCCACCGTTCAACGAAGGCACGCTGCTGATCGGCCTGCGCCTGAACCCTGGCGTGACCTTGACGGAGTCATCGACCTTGGCCCGCCAGGCCGAGGTGCTGGTCAAGCAGGTTCCGGAAGTGACACACGTCGGGCGACGCAGTGGCCGGGCAGAACTGGACGAACATGCGGAAGGCGTTCACGTCAGCGAGCTCGACGTGGGCCTCAAGCCCACCGCCGAACTCTCGCGCAGCATGGACGAGATCAAGGCCGACATCCGTGCGCGGCTGGTCAACCTGCCGGCAGCGCTGGAAATCGGCCAGCCCATCTCGCACCGCATCGACCACATGCTGTCGGGCGTGCGCTCGCAGATCGCCATCAAGATCTTTGGCGAAGACCTCGATGCTCTGCGCGGCCAGGCCGATGTGCTGCGCGCGAAACTGGCCACCATCCCCGGCATCGCCGACCTGCAGATCGAGAAGCAGGTGCTGGCGCCGCAGATCAAGGTGCGCATCGACTACGCCGCCGCGGCGCAGTATGGCGTTCCGACGCCTCAGGTGCTGTCCGCCCTGCAAGCGCTGGTCGAGGGCGAGAAAGTCACCCAGATCGTGGAGGGGAGCCGTCGCTTCGCGTTGGTGGTGAAGTTGCCGGAGTCGGCGCGCTCGGTGGAAGGCCTGGGCCAGATCCTGATCGAGACGCCGAACGGCCGCATCCCGCTGTCGAAAATTGCCACCATCGAGGACGGCGACGGCCCGAACCAGATCAGCCGCGACGACGGAAAGCGGCGCATCGTGTTGTCTGCCAATGCGTCCGGACGCGCGTTGTCGGAGATCGTGGCCGACATCCGCAAGGTCGTGGCGGAGACCAAGCTGCCCGAAGGCTACTTCATCACCCTGGGCGGGCAGTTCCAAGCGCAGGAGGAGGCCTCGCGCCTGGTCAGCCTGTTGTCCCTCGTGTCGCTGACGCTGATGTTCGTGGTGCTCTACAGTCGCTACAAGTCTGCGGTGCTGTCAGCGCTGATCATGGTGAACATCCCGCTCGCCCTGGTCGGCGCGGTGATTGGCCTGTGGATTTCAGGCCAACCGCTGTCGGTGGCCGCGCTGGTTGGCTTCATCACGCTGGCTGGCATCTCTGTGCGCAACGGCATCCTGAAGGTCAGCCACTACATCAACCTGATGCGCTTCGAAGGCGAGTCCTTCGACCAGAAGATGATCATGCGCGGCTCACTGGAGAGGCTGAGCCCCGTGCTGATGACAGCGCTGGTTACCGCCTTCGCGCTGGCCCCGCTGCTGTTCGAGGCCGAGCAGCCTGGCACTGAAGTGTTGCATCCGGTGGCTGTCGTCATCTTCTCTGGCCTCATCAGTTCGACCCTGCTCGACACCTTCCTCACACCCGCCATGTTCTGGCTCTTCGGCCGCAAGCCGGCTGAGGCGCTCATGGACGACAAGGACGCCGAGGCGCTTTGATCTTTTCCCTGTTCCCTGTTCCCTCCCACCACCCCGAAAGGACTCCTATGAAGACCCATGCCCTTATTGCCGCCATCATCCTGGCTTTGGCCGGATCTGCCTTCGCCGCTGGCGACAAGCACGACCACGCGCACGAACACAAGCCGCTGCACGGCGGCGTGGTGGTCGAAGTCAAGGACATGGACTACGAATTGGTCGCCCGGCCGGATGCAATGCAACTACATCTGCGTGACCACGGCAAGGCCGTGGATATCAGCAAAGCCTCGGCCAAGTTGACCTTGCTCGCCGGCACTGAAAAGCAGGAGGTGGAACTCAAGCCCGCTGGCGACAAGCTGGAAGCCAGAGGCGTCTTCAAAGTTGCGGCCAACACCAAGGTCGTTGCTGTCGTTTCCATTGCCGGCAAGTCCTCTACAGCTCGGTTCGTGCTGAAGTAATGGGCGGTCGGTGCGGCCTGCCGGTCGCACCTTGCCGAAATGAAGGAGATGCTGATGAGGTATTGCCTGAACGCGACTGCTCTTCTTGCCGCAGCGCTGCTTGCCGGATGCGCGAATGTCGTGTACGAAGGACGCCTGTCCTGGAAAGAAGGCTGGCGGGAAGGATGGGTCACCGACGTTGGAATGGGGGCTGCAATTGCGGGAAAACTTGCCGAAGATTGCAAGCTTGTACCGTTGATGCGGTCAGAGGGCGTCCAATACGTGACGATTCGGTACTGGCGGAGCGGCCGCGCGACCTTGAGCACCGTCCCGACTCCGGCTGACTCGCATTGGAACGTGAAGGATCTGGTGTACCTGAACCCGAGAGACTGCAATGCTCCTGTGGAGCGCAGAGCAAGTTGATTTGGGGGTCATGCCGTCGTGGCTGAACCGATATCGGAGCGACTGTATCGGCCTTGTTCGCCGACAAACTCGATCCATCAACACCTCCGGCAACAAAAAAGTAAGAACACGTTCATGACATCCACCACATCGGTCCAGGACAATTCCTGGCTTTGGGTATTTCTGGCCTGGCTGGTCGCCTTGACCGCCACGCTGGGCGCACTTTTCTTGGGCGAGGTCATGGGCGTTCTGCCTTGCGTGATGTGCTGGTACCAGCGGATCGCCATGTTCCCCCTGGTCATCATCATGGCGGTGGGGCTGATGCCTTTTGATGACCGATGCGTGCGCTACGCGTTGCCGCTCGCCGTTGCCGGCTGGATTGTTGCCCTCTATCACTGCCTGCTGTATTGGGGCGTGATCCCGAAGGATCTTGTGCCTTGTGGCGAAGGTGCCTCCTGTACCGATGTCAAAGCGGTGCTGTTTGGGTTTGTCCCCGTACCTCTGCTATCTATTGCAGCCTTCTCCCTAGTCGTGGTCTTCCTGTCAATCGTCAAAAAAGGATCCAGAAATGAATAAAAGAATATTGGTCGTGTCTGCCGGCCTGTTGGCACTGGTGGTGTTTGCACTGGGTGTTTTTTTCTACACACAGCAACAAACCCAGCAAGCCGCGCAGTTGGCGCAGGATAACCGCGCGGCCTTGGTCCGGCCTCATTCGCCCGCCTTTGGCAACTCCAGTGCCAAGGTGACGATTGTCGAGTTCATCGACCCTGCCTGTGAGACCTGCAGTGCGTTTTATCCGTTGGTCAAAAGCCTTGTCGGTGGCAGCTTCGGGCAGGTCAATCTGGTGATGCGCTATGCCCCCTTGCACAAAGGGTCGTATGAGGTCGTCAAGCTTATCGAGGCGGCCCGCATGCAGGGCTTGTATTGGCCGGTTCTGCAGGCCCTGCTCAAGTCACAGTCCGTTTGGGTCGTCCATCACGAGGCGAAACCTGAATTGGTTTGGGATCTCCTGCAGGAAACGGGGCTGGACGTGGCAAAAGCCAGATCCGACATGAACAGTCCGCGTGTGGCGGAAATCGTGGCGCAGGACATTGCTGATGGAAAGACCTTGAAAGTCACCAAGACGCCGGGCTTCTTTGTCAACGGACAGCCGCTGGTTGACTTCGGTGCGGATCAACTCAAGGCCTTGGTTGCGAACGAGGTCCGCAGCGCCTATGGGAAATGAGGAGCCAGGATAAGGCACGCTCTGCAGTAAATGGGCATGGTCGGCGATCCATGCGACGCCGATCAACTCGCCAGGGCGCCTTCGCGCAATTCCCGTTCGATAGTTTCTTTTTGCTGACTGAAAACTGAGCCTGTCGTGACGGCTTTTGGGCCTTAAGCGGCCCAAAATTTTGTAATCTCCAGTGTCGGCTGATGGCCGATCACTGCCGTTCCATGAGTTGCCGAGATAAGCGCTCCTGATACCATAGCTGCCAGTGACCATCCCACGATGGGAATGGTCCCATTTCATCCAAAATCCGTCGGTTCCAGCTTCTCCGCTGCCCCCAGATGCTCTACCTGTAGCCGGGCGGCCGGCGTAAAGATGCTGTTTGGCGCTCGGCAAGGCTCGAAGGCGAGCGCGCCGGCTTCTTCAACAAGCGCTTCGACCTGCAGTTCCTCGGCAGCATGGAATCCAACCCCGAATGGGCCACGCAGTTCAGCGACCTGGAACTGGTGGAGAAAGCCGGCACCCAGGGCGTGGAACTGCTGAACTGGCTGGCCATGCGCGGCGCCGTCTCGGCCGGCGGCGCCAGCGTGAAGAAGGTGCACGGCAACTACCACATCCCGATCTCCAACACGGCCACCGGGCTGCTGGCGCTGGAAGTGGCGTGAGGGCTTGGATCGGATGGAACGGCTGACCGGGCCCGATTCTGGGTCTTTGGAGCCGGCAGGGTCCTCACGCACCGGTTCAGGCGCGTCGCCGGGTCTTCTCAACCGATAGAGCGGTCATGAACTGGACCAGGAAGTTGCAGTCTTCATCCTGCAGCACGCTCATGTCGCCCAAGGCAACCGGTGCCACATAAGCACGAATGACTTGCAGGGCGGCAATGCGTTCATCGATTTTTGACAGGACTTCGCAAGCCAGTCGCACGATGGCTTGCTCATCGAGTTCCCCCTGATCGCGATCGGACAGCAGCAGCGCGATTTCGGCCAGCGTGAAGCCGAGTTCCTTCAGATGCATGATGGCCTTGAGCCGGTCCACCGTGTCGGCGCCATATTGGCGATAGCCGGCCTCGGTCCGGCTCTGTGGCGCAATCAAGCCTTCATCCTCATACAGGCGCAGTTGACCGCGGGTCACGTTGGCGGCTTTGCACAAGGCACTGGTCGTCTGCAAAGACTTGAAAGCATTCAAGGTGTTGACGGTCTTCATGGCTGGGTGGTGTCAGGTGCTCAGGCGCAGGCCGGTGCGAGGGGTGCGCTACGGCTCCAGCTTTTCGAACCTGGCGACAAGGCTGGCATTGCTGAGCGGCCAAGCGTCCATCGCCCGGTAGTTGCTGGCGGGGATCCCGTTCAAAAAGGCCAGCGCCAATTGGCGTGTGGCGATCTTGACCTTGGGGTTCAGGGTCAGGCCACCGGTCCCTGCGCGGTCGGTGAAGATGCTGTGCGACCCGTCCTTGAAAACAGCGAGCACCTTGGGTACGGCACGCTCGCTGCTTGTGGCGTTGAAAATGTCCATCCGATCCTGAAGGCCAGAGACATAACCCGGGATCTGAATCACGTCCTCGGTGGCCGTGATGTGCAGCGTCGGAACGTCAATGGTGGAGAGGATCTTGTTGGGATCCCCCATGCCATAGAAAGGGGGCGCCGAGATGAGAATGGCCGCGCTGATTCGGGGGTCTCGCAGCGACACCTTTTGCCCTTGCTGCTCAACCTGCGCGCCCGCGATCAGCATGGTGGTGTTGGCGCCGTAAGAGTGACCGGCGGCGACGATTCGCCGGGTGTCGAACAGTGCGCCTTCCGGGGCGGCCAGCATCGTGTCGAGCGAATACCGAAGGTCCTGCACCCTATTGAGCGCCTCCGAAGCTTGCGCCGCATCGCTCAGGCGGGCAGGCAGGGCAAACGGATTGCCCGACCAGATCTGACGGTCGCTGCCCACATGCTGCACATGCAGGCTGCCATACCCGTGAGCGGCAAAGTAACGACCGAGGTAGCTGTATCCGTCCCTTGAGCCCCCGATTCCGTGCGAGAAGACGACCAGTGGTACCGACCCCACCGCAGTCTTTCCAGCGGGCAAATACAGTTTCGCGGGCACCGGGCGCTGGCGCTGGCTGTCGAACCAATCGAAGCTCTGCACGGTGAACAATGAAGCATCCACTTCCAACGCTTCAGCGGCGGGTGACGCCAAAGTCGCCCCCGGCTGCTGGGCTTCTTGAGCGCGCGCGCCGGCCAGGCTGAGCACGGCGGCAAAAACAAGCAGCGCGCCCGGCAGCCAAACCTTGTGTCGGTGGGCGGTGGCCTTGGGTAAAGGAATGGGTTTCATAGGGTTTGAACCCATCCTATACCTGGTACCTAGGTGCCAGGTCAAGGCCATTCAATGACCTTGGTGCAGGCAGGAAAACCGCTTGACCTGGCACTTTGGTGCCGGGTTTTCAATCTCTCCATCGAAACATTTCTTTGGAGATTCATTTGGCCTCACCCCCAACACCCCACAGGACAGCACTCATCACCGGCGCATCGTCGGGCATCGGCAAAGCGCTGGCGTATCACTTTGCGCAGGACGGCTACCAGCTCGTGCTGGCGGCCCGTGGTGTGGCCAGGATGCAGGCCCTGGCCGATGCGCTGCAAAAGCAGTTCAAGGTGGTCGTCACCGTCATCGGTGCCGATCTTGAAACCAACGATGGTGCCGCGCAGCTGCACGCCGACATCAAGGCGCGCGGCATCGTCCTGAGCGCCCTGGTCAACAACGCCGGGTACGGCGCCTTCGGCGAGTTCAAAGACTCGGCACTGACGTCGGAGTTGGCCATGATGCAGCTCAACATGAACTCGGTTGTCGTGCTGACCAAGCTCTTCCTGCCCGACTTGCTGGCGACGCGCGGCAAAATTTTGAACACCGCCTCCACGGCGGCCTTTCAGCCAGGCCCCTATATGGCGGTGTACTACGCCACCAAGTCATTTGTGCTGAGCTTCTCGGAGGCCATTGCGTCCGAGCTGGAAGACACCGGAGTGACCGTGACGGCGCTGTGCCCCGGTCCGACGGCCTCGGGCTTTCAGGACAAGGCCGACCTGGGTCACTCGGCACTGGTCAAGGGCAAGAAGCTGCCCACGTCAGAGGAAGTTGCCGCGTTGGGCTACCGCGCCATGCAACGCGGACAGCGGGTCTACATCCCCGGCTTCATGAACTGGGCCATGGCCCAAAGCGTGCGCATCACGCCGCGCAACCTGGCCACCCAAGTGGTCAAAACCTTGACCCGACCCGTCGCATAAGGCCCGCACCATGATCGACCCGATGAGCCGCTGCTTCAACGCATAGAAACAGGAAATCGGGTCTTGCGGCCCGCCTTTGCGCTGGCGGCGGCAGATTCACCCATCCGATGCCAGTCGCGTACGACCGTCGGCAGGTGGGCGATGGCTGTCATCCGCGTATTGCCCGGGTACTAGCTCCTAATAAAATAGCTACGAGTGACCATCCTGCGATGGGATCTGGCCCATTTCATTCAAATTTGTTCCCGTCACAGCGTCCGGACGCCTCCAGATGCTCGACGAGCAGCCGCGCGGCCGGCGTGAGGGTGTCGTCGCCTCGGGTGGCGATGGCAAAGCGGCGGCGGGCCCAGTCGTCGGCCAGGGGCACCACGCACAGGCCGAAGGCGTCGGCGTAGGGCCGTGCCAGTTCCGCGGGCATCTGCGGCTGCCCGCATGCACCGGGCGCCAGCGGCAACGTGGCTACCGAAGACCTGGCCTACCTGTTGCGCAGCATGGGGCTGGACACCGGCATCGACCTGCCCGCGCTGCTGGCGCTGCGTGCGCAGGTGGCCGGCTGGCTGGCAGGCGAATCCTTGCACGGTACGATTGCGCAGGCGGGTCTGCCCCGCACCCTCACACCCGCCGCCGCCTTGGCCTGAACCTCCGGACCCCTGCGCATGAACGCCCCAGATTCCACCCCCTCCGCTTCGCCCGACCCGGCGTCCCGCCCACTGCCGCTGGCCGGGCTTCGCGTGGTCGAATTCACCCACATGGTCATGGGCCCCACCTGCGGCATGGTGCTGGCCGACATGGGTGCCGAGGTCATCAAGGTCGAGCCGATCGAGGGCGACCGCACGCGCCACCTGCTGGGCGCGGGGGCGGGCTTCTTCCCAATGTTCAATCGCAACAAGAAGAGCATCGCGATCGACCTGCACACGCCCGAAGGCGCCGCCGTGGCGCGCAAGCTGGCGGCCAGCGCCGACGTGGTGGCCGAGAACTTCAAGCCCGGCACCATGGGCAAATACGGGCTGGACTACGCCGCGTTGTCCGCCGTCAATCCGCGCCTCATCTATGTCAGCCACAAAGGCTTTCTGCCCGGCCCGTACGAGCACCGCGTGGCGCTGGACGAGGTGGTGCAGATGATGGGCGGCCTGGCCTACATGACCGGGCGCTCGGGCGATCCGCTGCGCGCCGGCACCAGCGTGAACGACATCATGGGCGGCATGTTTGGTGCCATCGGCGCGTTGGGCGCGCTGATCCAGCGCGGCATCACCGGCCGCGGACAGGAGGTTCAGAGCGCCCTGTTCGAGAACAACGTGTTCCTGGTCGGCCAGCACATGATGCAGTACGCCATCACCGGCAAGCCCGCCGCGCCGATGCCGGAGCGCATCTCGGCCTGGGCGGTGTACGACGTGTTCACGGTGAGGGATGGCGAGCAGATCTTCCTCTCGGCGGTCAGTGACGCCCAGTGGGCCGTCTTCTGCGACGCGCTGGGCTTTGCCGACCTCAAGGCCGATGCGCGCTACGCCACCAACAACGAGCGCGTCACGCTGCGCCCGGAACTGATGCCCATCCTGCGCGAGCGTCTGGCCCACCGCAGCGCCGCCGAGCTGGCCGCGCTGTTCGAGCGCGTGGGCCTGCCGTTTGCGCCGATCCGCAAGCCCGAGGAGCTGTTTGACGACGAGCACCTCAACGCCACCGGCGGCCTGGCCGAGATCACCCTGCCCGACGGCGCGCGCGCCGGCGAGACCGCGCGCTCCACGCTGTTCCCCTTCACCATGGACGGCCAGCGCCTGGGCGTGCGCCTGCAGCCGCCGCACCAGGGCGAACACACCACCGAACTGCTGGCCGCGCTGGGCTACGACGCTGCCGCCATCGAGGCGCTGCGCGCGCAGCGCGCCGTCGGCTGAGTGCGGGGGGCGTGGCGTTCACACCCGCCACATCACCACGGCTGAAATCACAACCACCACGCGGAGACGAACCATGAAACCGAAAGCCCTCAACACCCGCCGCCAGGCCCTGCTGTCCATGGCCGGCCTGGCCCTTGCCGGATCGCCGGTTCTGGCGCTGGCGCAGTCCGACAAGCCGGTGCGGTTCATCCTGCCGGTGAGCGCCGGCTCCGGGGTGGACGCGATCACCCGCGCTTCCAGCAACCAGCTCGGCAAGGCCCTGGGCCAGAGCGTGGTGGTGGACAACCAGCCGGGGGCCGGTGGCGTGGTGGGCACGCAGAACCTGGTGAAGGCGGCGCCCGACGGGCAGACGCTGGGCATGGTGTCCAACAACCATGTGATCTACCCGTCGGTGCTCAAGTCGCTGCCCTTCGACCCCGTGGCCGATGTCACGCCGATTGCGGTGGTGGGCTCCACGCCGATGGTGCTGGTGGTCAACCCCAAGGTGCCGGCCAACACCCTGAAGGAACTGGTGGCGCTGCTCAAGGCCAACCCGGGCAAGTACAACTACGGCTCGGCCGGCAACGGCACCATCCTGCACCTCGGAGCCGAGCAGTTCAAGGACGCGACCGGCACCTTTTCCACGCACATCCCCTACCGCGGCACCGGCCCGCTGGTGGCCGATCTGATCGGCGGCCAGGTGGACTGGGCCGTGGTGGCGCTGCCGGCCATTCAGGGGCAGATCAAGGCGGGCCTGGTGCGCGCGTTGGCGATTGCGTCGCCCCAGCGCTCCGCAGCCGCACCGGACATTCCCACCGCCGCGGAAGCCGGCGTGCCGGGCTTC